>NZ_JBVIFS010000027.1:0-98976 GCF_055571215.1 Streptomyces sp. NPDC030995 | reverse complement strand
CCCGTTCCTTTGGGGGTTTCCCGGCAGTCTTCGTATGTCCGTGGCGGGACGGTCGGTCAAGGGTGGCCGAAGGCCATCGCGTAGCGACGCGACCGCAGGGAGCGCCCTTGAGGGACCGGCCCGACACGGAGAGACGATGAGACTGCCGGGAAACCCCCAAACCCTCTCTGATCCCGCCTGAGGGGCTCCCGCGACTCGCAGCCACCGCCGCACAGACTCATGCCGCCCGCCGAACTCCGCCCACCGAAGCCACCCCCGCACGACCCGCCCCGCCCCGCAGCCCCCACCCCCCGAAGCCACCCCCGCACGAACCAACCCCGCCCCGCCGCCCCCGCCCCTCCCACCGAAGCCGCCCCGCACCACCCGACCTCCCCACCCCAGCCACCCCGCCTCACCCCCGCCCCAGTACCACCGTCCCCGAGGAGCAGAACCAGCCGCCTGTGCCCGAGGCCACCGCCACCTCCGGGAGGCGGCCGCCCGGTTTGGTGACCTGGCGGCCGGGGCCCGCCTCGCCGCGGAGTTGGCGGACTGCCTCGACCAGGAGGAAGAGGCCCCGCATGCCCGGGTGGCAGGCCGAGAGGCCGCCGCCGTCGGTGTTGACCGGGAGTTCCCCGTCGCGCAGCAGGCGGCCCTTCTCCACGAAGGCCCCGCCCTCGCCCTTCGCGCAGAAGCCGAGGTCCTCCAGGGTCACCAGGGTCATGTACGTGAAGGCGTCGTAGATCTCCGCGAGGTCCACGTCCGCCGGGGTGAGCCCGGCCCGCTCGAACGCCAGGCGGCCCGAGACCGCTGCCGGGGACACCGTGAAGTCCTCCCACTCCGACATGGTGGTGTGGGAGACGGAGGTGCCCGAGCCCAGGATCCACACCGGGGCCTTGGCGGTGTCGGGGACGTAGTCCTCGGCCGCGAGGAGCACCGCGCAGCCGCCGTCCGAGCGGATGCAGCAGTGCAGCTTCGTGAAGGGGTCCGCGATCATCTCGCCGGACAGGACCTCGTCGACCGTGATCGGGTCGCGGAACATGGCGTCCGGGTTGGTGGCCGCGTTCGCGCGGGCCTGTACGGCGACCGCGGCGAGCTGCTCCAGCGTCGTCCCGTACTCGTGCATGTGCCGGCGGGCGGCCATCGCGTACTTGGAGATCAGCGTGTGGCCGTACGGGACCTCGAACTGCAGCGGTCCCCGCGCCCCGAAGGAGAGGTTCGAGGTCCGGCGGCGGGCCTTGATGTCGGCCCGCGCCGTGGATCCGTAGACCAGGAGGACCGCGTTGGCGTGCCCCGCGGCGATCGCGTCCGCCGCGTGGGCGGCCATGACCTCCCAGGTCGAGCCGCCCACCGAGGTGGAGTCGACCCAGGTGGGGCGCAGGCCGAGGTATTCGGCCACCTCGACCGGTGCGAGCGTGCCGAGGCCGGCCGAGGCGAAGCCGTCGATGACGGAGCGGTCCAGGCCGGAGTCGGCCAGGGCGCGCCGGGCGGCCTGCGCGTGCAGGGCGTACGGGGTGGGACCGTCCACGCGGCCGCAGTCCGAGAGGGCGACGCCGACCACCGCGACCTTCCGGCGGGGGCGAGAGACCGTAGAGGAAGACATGAAACCGACGGTACATCTGATGGTCCGTCAGATACTAGATCCGGACGGACGGGACCCAACGGGGCCGACCGCGACCCGGCCCGCCCACCCCCTGTGCATCTGCCGCCGCCGGGCCTAACATGACGGCCCGTCAGATACGGGGAGGAGCCCGACGATGGATGCCGCCTTCACCGCGGAGCAGGACGAGATACGCCGTACCCTGCGCGAGATCCTGGGCAAACGCTGCGGCCCCGACGAGGTCAAGGCCGCCGTCCGCACCGCCGCCGGACACGACCGCGAGCTGTGGCAGCAGCTCGCCCGGCAGCTCGGGCTGCCGGGCATCGCCATCGCCGAGGAGTACGGCGGCGTCGGCTGCGCCCCCGCCGACCTGGCCCTGGCCTGCGAGGAGACCGGGCGGGCGCTGCTGCCCTCGCCGCTGCTGGCCACCGCCGTGCTCTGCGCGCCCCTGATCACCGCCCTCGGCACCGCCGCCCAGCGCTCCGCGCTGCTCCCGCCGCTCGCGGCGGGCGGGCTGACCGCCGCCCTCGCCGTCCCCGGACCGGCGCTGGCCACCGCACTCGCGCTGACCGGCGACGACATCGACGGACAGTGGTCCGGCGGCGGCCGCGCGGGCGGGGTCCAGGCCCGCGCCGACGCGGCGGACGGCGGCTGGCGGCTGTACGGGGAGGTCGCACAGGTGCTCGACGGGCACAGCGCCTCGGTGCTGCTGGTCGCCGCGCACACGGGCGGCTTCGCCCGCAGCCGGACGCTGCTGTTCCTCGTACGGGAGGACGCGCCCGGGCTCGTACGGACGCGGCAGGCCGTGCTCGACGAGACCCGCCCGCAGGCCAGGATCCAGCTGCGGGACGTTCCCGCCGAGCTGCTCGGCGAGGCAGGCGGAGAAAGCGACGGCAACAGCGCCGACGTGCTCGGCGCCCTCGCCGCCACCGGGCGTACCGCCGCCACCGTCCTGGCCGCCGAGGCCGTCGGCGCGGCCGGGCAGGCGCTGGCCCGCACCGTGGAGTACGTACGCCAGCGCGAGCAGTTCGGCCGGGCGATCGGCTCCTTCCAGGCGGTCAAGCACCGGCTCGCCGACCTCTACGTACAGGTGCAGGCGGCCCGCTCGGCGGCCTATTACGCCGCCTGGGACGCGGAGCAGGGCGGCCTCGCCCTGGCCCAGGCCCTGGAGGCCCTGCGGATGACCGCGGGCGAGGCGATCCAGCTGCACGGCGGCATCGGCTTCACGTGGGAGCACGACGCGCACCTCTACTTCAAGCGGGCGGCGGCCGACGAGCTGCTGTTCGGCCCGGTCCACCGGCTGCGGGCCCATGCCGCGGCCCGCGCGGGCCTGTTCGCCTCATCCGCCTCACCCGTCACACGAGAGAGGGCGGCCGTCTGATGGCTCCCGGCGTCAAGCTGATGCAGAAGGTCTCCTCGACCATGCTCTTCGCCAAGATCGCACCGCACATCATCCCCGCCATGGACAAGGCGGTGCACAAGCTCACCCGCGGCAAGGTCATGCTCAGCGCCCAGATGCTGCCGGGCGTGATCCTCACCGCCAAGGGCGCCAAGACCGGCGAACCGCGCACCACCCCGCTCGCCTGCATGCCGGAGGACGGCGGGGCGAGCTGGGTGCTGATCGGCTCCAACTTCGGCCGGCCCGGGCACCCGGCATGGACCGGGAACCTTCTCAAGCACCCGGACGCGGACGTGAGTTGGCAAGGGCGGGACATCGCCGTACGGGCCCGGCTGCTGGCGGGCGAGGAACGCGCGGCGGCGTGGCGGGCAGTGCTGAAGTTCTGGCCGCCGTACGCGACGTACCAGGCGCGCATCGAGCGCGAGATCCGGCTCTTCCGCCTGGAGCGTCGCTGATCGCAGGGGTACGGAAGAGGTTGCCCGGCGGCGGACCCTGGAGAGGGTCCGCCGTCACTTGGTCGGCTTCTTGCCCGTGATGCCGAGGTGGACGAGCAGCGCCAGGTTCGGCTTGAGCTCGGCCTGCTTGACACCCCAGGTCTGGAAGCCCTTCTGGTGCGAGGCGACCGCGGCCAGCATCGCGACCAGCGAACCGGCCATCGCCGCCGGACTGAGGTCCTTGTCGACCTTGCCCTTGGCCTGGAGCTCCTTCATCGATTCCGTGAGGGAGTTGGTGACCGAGTTCAGGATCTTCATGCGGATCTTGTAGAAGCGCTTGTCGCCCTCGGCCGCGCCGAGGTCGACGACCCGCAGGATCGCGTCGTTGCGACGCCAGAACTCCAGGAAGCCCTCGACGAGTTCCTCGGCGGCCGCCCAACCGGACTTGCCGACCCAGGTCCGGCCCTCGACGAGCGACGTCAACTGCGCGCCCTCGGAGGCCATTTGTTCGGCGATCTCCAGGACGGCGCCCTCGACGTCCGGGAAGTACTGGTAGAAGGTCGCGGGGGAGGTACCGGCCTTGCGGGCGACGTCGATCACTTTGACGTCGCGGTACGGCGAGGAGCTGAGCATCTCGCTGAGGCAGTCGAGCAGCTTCTGCCGCGTCGCCTGGCCGCGCCGGCCGGCGACACGCCCGTCGACGGTGCGTACTTGTCCTGTCATGCCGTCAGCTTACCGAGGGGTGATCGGCGCGCTATTCGGCCGCCTGCAAATGGGGTTACGGGGTCCCTGGCCTGGGCGGAAGGCGGCCCCCGGCGGCCGCGGGAGCCAATTTCGGACGGGTCCCCCCGTCCGCGGCCGGCGCACGGCCCGGCCCCCCGCCCCATGGCCGCCCCACACCCGGCCCGATGCCCGGCACGGGCGTGTCGCCCGGTTCCGCGAGATATCCCCCGAATAGTCTTATCAACAGGCTGTGGACAAGTTTTCGGGCGGATCATGGCTGAGAGAGGTGGGAGGGTACACACCCCCGCACAACGGAAGGAACCGGGCCCATGGCCGCATTCGCGGAAGGCGCACCCTGCTGGGTGGACGCCTCGCTCCCGGACGTCGAGGCGGGCAAGCGCTTCTACGGCGAGCTCTTCGGGTGGACCTTCGCAGACAGTGCGGGAGCCGAGTACGGCCACTACACGCAGGCCTACAGCCGCGGCCGCAACGTCGCCGCCCTCGCCCCCAAACCCGACGGCCGGATGCCCACCGTATGGGGGGTCTACCTCTACACCACCGACGCCTACGCCTGCGCCCAGCGCATCCGCGCCGCCGGCGGCCAGATGGTGATGGACCCGATGCCGGTCGGCCCGTACGGGACCGCCGCGATGGCCGCCGACCCCGGCGGGGCCGTCTTCGGCCTCTGGCAGCCCGGCACCCACCACGGCTTCGACGCCCAGCGGGAGCCGTACACGTACTGCTGGAGCGAGGTCTACACGCGGGCCCGCGACGCCGTCGACGTCTTCTACGCCAAGGTCTTCGGCTACGTCCCGGAGGACCAGAACGACGCCGGCGTCGAGTACCGCGTCTGGTCCCCGCCCGGCAGCGCGCCCGGCAGCGACACCGCCGTCCTGGGCCGCAGCCTGATCACCGACGCCTTCCCGGAGATCATGCCCGCCCACTTCCTCGTCTACTTCGCCGTCCCGGACTGCGACCAGTCCGTCGCGATGGTGCAGCGGCTCGGCGGCCGGGTCACCGCCGATCCCTTCGACACCCCCTACGGGCGGATCGCGGTCGTCGCCGACAATCAGGGGGCGGTCTTCGGGCTGCTCTCGGAACCCCGGACGAGGCTGGCCACGTAGCGAGTGGGCTATCCCACCCCCGCACTGCCCGCCGCGCCGGGGCCGGACCAGGCGCGGGCCTGACAGAATCGGGGTTGCGCGACCCGGGCGGCGCCCGGAGTGAGACGCTGCGCGGGGCCAGGCCCCGTACCGGTGGAAGCGGGCCCGGAGCGTGGGTCCGTACGGGGAGGTGTGGAGGCGAGTGGTGGAGCAGCTGACGCAGCACGACCCGAGACGGATCGGCCCCTTCGAGGTGCTGGGACGGCTCGGCGCCGGCGGCATGGGGCTGGTCTATCTCGCGCGGTCCGCGTCCGGACGGCGGGTCGCGATCAAGACGGTGCGCACCGAGCTCGCCGAGGACCAGCTGTTCCGGGTCCGCTTCACCCGCGAGGTGGAGGCGGCCCGCGCCGTGTCCGGCTTCTACACCGCGGCCGTGGTCGACGCCGACCCGCGCGCCGCCGTGCCGTGGCTGGCCACCGCGTACGTCCCGGCGCCCTCCCTGGAGGAGATCGTCAACGAGTGCGGGCCGATGCCCGCCCAGGCCGTACGGTGGCTCGCGGCCGGCATCGCCGAGGCGCTGCAGTCCATCCACGGGGCGGGCCTGGTCCACCGCGACCTGAAGCCGTCCAACGTCCTCGTCGTCGAGGACGGACCGCGCGTGATCGACTTCGGCATCGCGAGCGGGGTCTCCAACACGCGGCTGACCATGACGAACGTCGCCGTCGGCACTCCCGCCTACATGTCGCCCGAGCAGGCGAAGGACTCGCGCAGCGTCAAGGGCGCCAGCGACGTCTTCTCGCTCGGCTCCACGCTCGTCTTCGCCGCCACCGGGCACCCGCCGTACCACGGGGCGAACCCGGTGGAGACGGTCTTCATGCTGCTGCGCGAGGGCCCCAACCTGGAGGGGCTGCCGGAGGAACTGCGGCCGCTGATCGAGTCCTGCATGCAGATGGACGCCACCCAGCGCCCGACCCCCGCCGACCTCCAGGCGCAGCTCGCGCCGCACCTCTTCGACGGCGGCGACGACAGCGGTACGGCCTCGGCGTGGCTCCCGGAGCGGGCCGTCGCGATGATCGAGGCCCGGCGCGCGGGGAACCGTACGCCCGCCGCCGCGATCGTGCCCGCGCCGCAGGCGGGCCCCCGCTCGGCCGCCGCGTCCTCCGGGCCCTCCGCGGCCGCCACGCACCGCCGCCAGCGCGGCGGCGCCGACCCGTGGGTGGACCCGCGTACCGGCCAGGCCGTCCCGCAGCGCCCGCACCACCCGCCGATGAACCCGGCGCCCTCGGGCGAGCCCGTCCGCCTCGGCGGCTCGCCGGTGCCGATCGGGCCCGGACCGCGTGCGACGGCCGCGGCGCCGGCGGCGCACGCCTCGGGCGCGGACTCGGCGACCGGCTGGGTCCGGCCGCCGGGCGGCTCGGCGTCCTCCGCTTCCGTACCGGCTCCGGTGTCCTCGCCCGTGTCCGTACCGGGTCCCGGCCCGGCCCCGGACAGCGGCCGCTGGCGCCCGTGGCGCTTCCGCATGTCCAACGAGGTCTGGGGCACCCCGACCGTCGCCGGCAACCTGCTGTACGTCACCTCCTTCGAGGTGCACGCCCTGGACGTGGCGAGCGGCCGCCGCCAGTTCAAGACGCGCGACGTCGCCTGGTCCATGGCGGTCGCCGACGGCCGGATCCACGCCTCCGACGGCCCGTCCCTCTACGCGCTCGACGCCGGCGACGGCTCCGAGCGGTGGCGGCTGTCCACCGACGCCTGGGTGTACGCGCTGCGCGCCGAGCGCGGCACGGTCGTCACCGCCACGCGCGGGGGCGGCGTCCAGGGCTGGGAGGCGTCCAACGGCCAGAAGCTGTGGGAGCTCACCGGCGCGCAGAGCGACTTCGAGACGCCGGAGGCGGCCCCGGTCCTCCACGACGGCACGGTGTACGTGTGGCAGGACGCGCGGCTGCGCGCGCTGGACGCCCGCAGCGGCCGCGAGTCCTGGTCGTACCCGGTCGGCGACGCGGCCTCCTGCGGCGGCGTCCCGGTGCGGGTCACCCCGGCCCCGGACGGCAACGTCTACATCGCCGCCGGTACCCGCGTCCTGTCCGTCGACCGGGCCTCGGGCCGGGTCCGCTGGCACTTCGAGGCCCCCGCGGTCTTCCTGGCGCCGCCGGCCTTCGCGCCGGGCGCGGCCATCACGGGCGGCGGGGTCTACCTCGTCGACTACCTGGGCACCGTCTACGCCCTGGACGCGGCCAGCGGCCACGACCGCTGGCGGATCGCGACGGAGGCCCGGCAGTCCTCGGACCCGGTGCTGGTCGTGGGCGGCAACGTCCACCTGGGCGCGGGCAGCGCGCTCTACACGCTCGACGCGGTCACCGGCACCCCGAAGTGGCGTTTCGCGGCGGGCGGCGAGATCACCGGCCTGCCGGCGGTCGCGGACGGCCGGGTGCACTTCGGCTCGGCCGACCACTGCCTCTACACCCTGGACGCGGCGGGCGGCCAGCTCCGCTGGAAGCTGGCCACGGGCGGCGAGATCACGGGCGCCCCGGTGGCGGAGGCGGGCGTGGTGTACGCGTGCAGCAAGGACCGCTGCGTGTACGCCCTGGACGCGGCGAAGGGGACGGGCACTCGTACGAGCGGTTGACCTGCATACGGGCGGGGCTCCGGCCCCGCCGCGTAGCGAACCGCACCGGGAGTGACAGGATGGACCCCATGAGCAACGTTTACTTCGACATCACCATCAACGGCGAGGCCGCGGGCCGCATCGAGTTCAAGCTCTTCGACGACGTCGTCCCGAAGACCACGCAGAACTTCCGCGAGCTCGCCACCGGCGTGCACGGCTTCGGCTACGCGGGCTCGCCGTTCCACCGCGTCATCCCGCAGTTCATGCTGCAGGGTGGCGACTTCACCAACCAGAACGGCACCGGCGGCAAGAGCATCTACGGCGAGAAGTTCGCCGACGAGAACTTCCAGCTGAAGCACGACCGCCCGTTCCTGCTGTCGATGGCGAACGCCGGCCGCAACACCAACGGCTCGCAGTTCTTCATCACCACCGTCGTCACCCCGTGGCTGGACGGCAAGCACGTCGTCTTCGGCGAGGTCGTCTCGGGCTCGGACCTGGTCACCAAGATCGAGTCCCTGGGCTCGCAGTCCGGTACCCCCAAGGCCAAGATCGAGATCGCGGCCTCGGGCGTAGTCGACGCCGCCTGATCACCACCCCGCCAGTACGGCCGGTCGGCCCCGCCCCCTCCTGGGGGCCGGGGCCGCCGCCGTTTGGGGGTCGTATCACCCGGCCCGCGCCCGGTTCGGTGCTAGGGTCCGGCGCCATGCCCTCCGTGACCGCAGTGCGACCGAGGAACCCGCAGACCCCCCGGAACAAGGGGACGCTCCGCCCGGCGAGGATGCCGGAGGACGATCTGGTGGAAGACGCGATGATCCGCGGGGTGGAGTACAGCGGGGACGTCTTCGCTGGCCGCATGCTGGAACTGGTGGAGACGGAGCAGGTCCGCTTCGACAGTGTCCGCTTCACTGGCGCGAGCACCCGGCAGGTGGTGTTCTCCGACACCACCTTCCAGACCTGCGACTTCGCGACAGTCCGGGCCCAGGACACGTCCCTGGTGCGGGCCCAGGTGTCCGCGTCCCGGATCACAGGCGCGTCGTGGGCGAAGTCGCACTTCCACGATGTTGCGTTCGAGGGGTGCCGGGCGGACATGTCGCTGTGGCGGCACAGCAAGTTCAAGGCTGTGGTCTTCGAGGGCTGCAACCTTACGCAGGCCGACTTCCAGTTCGCCGAGCTGCGGGACGTGCTGTTCCGGTCGTGCGACCTGACCGGCGTGCAGTTCGCGAACGTCTCCCTCGGCCGTGTGCGGTTCGAGGACTGCACGCTCTTGGACGTTGGCGGGGCCGCAGACATGAAGGGCGCCGCCGTCCAGGGGCCCGGCGCCATGGAGTTGGCGCTGGCCCTTGCTCGGGACGCCGGAATCAAGATCGAACCCTGACCCGGATCACCGGTCAGCCGGCGGGGGTCACGCCGATCCGCTGGCCAGCGCCACCGACCTCGGGAGATTCGTGATGCTCCGTCGCAGGGACTTCATCAATGCAGCCTTTGCGACGGCCGCAGTCGGTCTGCCCCTCGCCTACGACCACGAAGCTGTTGCCGCCACCCTCAGGGCAGCAGAGCGCGGCTGCCGCGTTGGCGCCGAGGAGGTCGCCACCGTCCGGCAGCTCACCGAGACGTTCCGGAGCGTGGACGAGCGGCTGGGCGGCGGCCACGGGCTGACGACGGTTACCGCGTACCTCACGGACACCGTGGTCCCCATGCTGGAGGGACGATTCACGTCGGATTCAGTGGAGCGAAGCGCCTTTGGGGCGGCGGCCACGCTGGCGTGCCTGGTCGGCTGGAAGCACCATGACCTCGGCCGCGAGGGTGCCGCCCAGCACTACTACCTGCTGGGCTTCCAACTGGCCTGCGAGTCCGATCCGGACGGGCACTGCGCATGGATGATGAGGGCCCTGACCCACCAGGCACTCGACCTCGGCCACCCCAAATCGTGTATCGACCTGGCGGAGGAAGCCGTGCGGCGTGCGGCGGGCAAGGTCGACCGGCAGACTGAGGCGCTCCTGCTGGTCACTTGCGCCAGGGCGTACGGGGCGAGCGGGAAGGGCGAGAAGGCCGCGGCCGCCCTGCTGTCGGCCGAAGACGCGATGCTGGCCGGGGACGACCTGGTGCCCTCGTACGCCGCAGCCTCGGGGCCCGTCTCAGCCACCGTCGCCTCGCACACCGGCAAGACCCTGACCGAGATGAAGGACCACCGGGCGGCCGAAAAGCACTACCGCGCGGCACTCAAGGGCCGGGTGCCAGGCACCTACCAGCGCGTACACGGCCTCACCCTGGTCAACCTCGGAAAGTCGGTTGCGGCCCAGCACCGTCACGAGGAGGCCGTGGCCCTGTGGGGCCGCTCCCTGGATTTCATGGACGGCGTGCTCTCCGACCGGAACCGGAAGGAAATCAGGTCGATCCAGTCCGTAGCGGCCGGCTACGGAAGGCGCAGAGTCCCCGGAGCTGAAGCCCTGAACCAGCGCGCCGCCGAACTGCTGCAGGCCCACTCATGAACGACCCCCGTACGGACGTGCCTACGATCGGCGTCGTGATCCTCACCATGGGAGACCGGGAGAAGCAGCTCCGGGACCTCCTTGATTCGGTGGCGGCCCAGGAGGGAGACCCCGCGACGGTCGTCGTGCTCGCCCAGGGAGTGAAGCTTCCTGGCCCCCACGACGGAGTCGCGGCCGTCGAGCTGCCGGAGAACCTGGGCATCCCCGGGGGCAGGAACGCCGGGGTGCAGTGGTTGCGTGAACACGGCGGTGTCGACGTCGTCCTGGTCCTGGACGATGACGGCCTGCTGCCCGAGACCGACACGCTGCGACTCGTCAGAGAGGCATTCACCGAGAACCCCCGGCTCGGGGTAGTGGGCTTCCGAATCGCGGACGAGGAAGGCCTCTCCCAGCGCCGGCACGTACCCCGCCTCGGCGGCGCCGATCCGCTGCTCTCCGGACCGGTAACGACCTACCTGGGCGGCGCCCACGCCATCCGGATGCGCGTGATCGACCAGGTCGGCGAGTTCCCCGCACAGTTCTTCTACGCCCACGAGGAAACCGACTTCGCCTGGCGTGCACTCGACGCCGGATGGCAGATCGACTACCGGGCGGACCTGGTACTGCGCCACCCCCGTACCGAGGCATCCCGCCACGCGGTCTACTACCGGAACACCGGGCGCAACCGCGTCTGGCTGGCGAAGCGCCACCTGCCCGCCGCCCTGGTACCGGTGTACCTCGCCTCGTGGGCGGCATACACCCTGGTTCAGCGGCCCCCGCTGGCGGGGCTGAGGTCGTGGTGGGCCGGGTTCTTCGAGGGCGTGCGGGTCCCATGTCCGCCGCGTCGTCCCATGCGGTGGCGGACCGTGTGGCGCATGACGCGACTGGGCCGACCGCCGGTGATCTAACCTCTCGGCGCCCGGACAGCAGCCTGAGGGATGCCCGCCCGGCCAGTGTTCCAGCCCCCTGACGGGCCTGGATTACGAGCGGTCGACCGGCGGAGGAGAGAGCTCGTTCGGTGGGGCGGAGTGCGACTCCGGGGCCGCCGTGGTGGTGTGCGGCGGGAGGGGGCGGGCGCGGTGGGTGGGGCGGCCGCGCATGACGGCCGCGGCCAGCAGGAGCAGGGCGCCCGCGCCGAAGGCGTTGGCGACGCCGTCGCCGATGCCCAGGCCGTCGACGCCCACGGTGAGGCCCTCGGCGGCCTGACCCTGGCGGATCATCCACAGGACGCTGAACGTGAGAACGATGACCCCGGCCAGGGCCATGAGCAGCCGCGAGCGCAGCACGATCGCGGCCAGCGTGAGGATGGCGGCGAAGAGGAAGGGGAGCAGGAGCGAGGCCAGCAGGGCGGCCTTCTGATCGGTGATCCCGGTGCCGGTGAAGAGTTCCTGGATGCGGTAATCGCGTCCGTGACGGCCGTCGTACCAGGCACGGAAGGGGCTCCAGACGGCGGCCGTCGCTCCGATGAGACCCATCAGCGAGCCGATTACGTTGCGGATCATGTCCGGCCCTCCGAGGTAGCGGTCTCGATCCCGACGCTACGCCCGGCCTCCGGGGCCCGCATGCCGGAGGACGCCGGACGGAGTCCGGCGCAGCAGCTCGAAGCCGGAGAGGCCCCTCGGGGCCGAGCCGTGCGAGAGGTGCGTCAAGAAGCGGTCGCTACGCCCGGCCCTGCCGCCCCGCATCGCGGGCGGCGCCGGAAGGGTTCAGCCGGTTGCCGGAGCGGGCGCGAGGGCGGTTTGGAGCGTGAGTGAGGGGTCGGTGTCGATCTCTCGCCGGGTCGGTACAAGCCATGCGGTGGCTGATAGCGTGCCCGCCGTTGTCCAGGGGAGGGGTTCGGGCCATGGTGGCTGCACGTCACATCAGACTGACCGCGGTGCTGGTGACCGTCGTCTTCGCGCTGACCGGGTTCTCGTCGACCGGCGGGAGCAGCAGCGGGAGCAGCGGCAAGAGCAAGAGCAAGAGCAGCGGGGGCGGGTGCTCCAGCTCCAAGAGCAAGAACAAGAAGAAGAGCCACAGCGGGAGCAGCAACAGCAGCCCCACACCTTCGGCCAGCAGGACGGCCCCGCCCGCCCGAGTCATCGTCATCAGCTGCGCCGGCGCGGGAAAGACGGAGGCCACCCTCCAGGTCAGCTCCAACCTGGACACGGAGCGCTCCGTGCGGATCCCCGTGAACTTCCAGGACGCCAAGGGCGCCGGCCTCGACACCGGGTCCGTCCGGATCACGCTCAAGGCGCGCGAGACCCGGACGGTCACCGTGCCGCTGACGAAGCCCGCCAAGGCCGCAGAGGTGAAGAACTGCGTGGTCGGCCAGCTCGACTGACGGCCGGCGCCCCGGCGGGTCACCGCACCCGCAGGTCACCGCACCCGCGGCTCCGGCGCCCGCCGCCTGCCCGTGAAGAGCTCCGCCTGCCGCTCCGGCGGCAGGTTCCCCAGCGCGATCAGCGCCGGGGCCTGGGCCAGCGCCTGCTGGAGCGTGGCCTGCTTGGCCGACCACAGGGCCCGTACGGTCCCCTGTACGGCCTCCGTCGGGAAGCCGGCCAGGGTCTCGGCCGCACGCAGGGCCGCCGGGAGCAGCTCCCCGGGGGCGGTCAGCTCCGAGACGAGCCCGATCTCGTACGCCCGCCGCGCGGAGAGCCGTTCGGCCGCGCCCATGAGGGACATCCGGGCCGCCTCGCCGAAGGGCATGCGCTGCGCCATGTACACGGCCTCGTAGGCGCTGACCATGCCGTAGCTGGTGTGCGGGTCGAAGAACGTCGCCGAGGTGGACGCGATGACGAACTCCGCCTCGCCCAGCAGGTAGAAGGCCCCGCCGCAGGCCATGCCGTTGACGGCGGCGACGACCGGCTTCCACAGGTCGCCCGCCTTGGGGCCGATGGCGATCAGCGGATCGTCGGCCGAGTACGGGGAGGCGGGCTGCGGCACCTCCACGCCCCGGTCGATGCCGGTGCAGAAGGCGGCCGGGCCGGCGCCCGTGAGCACCACCGCCCGGACCTCCTCCGCGAAGCGGAACTCCCGCCACACCGCGCTCAGTTCGGCGGCCGTCGCCAGGTCGATGGCGTTGTGCTTGGGCTCCCGGTCCAGGGTGACGACCGCGACCCCGGTCGCCTTGTCCCGCTCCACCCGCAGCGTCACGGCTTCTCCAGGATCCAGCGCGGCACGGCCATCCCGCCGACCGAGGTGAAGGCCACCTGGACCCGCGCGCCGATGCGCAGCCGGGCCGGGTCCACCGAGTCGAGCGGGGCGTCGGCGGAGGTCACCAGGTTCCCGGCCAGCCGGATGTGCGGGGCGTCGGCGAGCTCCACGAGGATCACGTTGTACGGGGCCTGCGCGGCGTAGGCGGGCAGCAGCGGCGGATGCGGTCTGACGTACGACCAGATGCGGCCGCGGCCGCTCATCCGGCGCCACTCGCTGTCGAAGGACCGGCAGTGCGGGCAGCAGGGGCGGGGCGGGAAACGCAGCCGGCCGCAGTCCGGCGCCGCGCAGGCCTGGATGCGGAGTTCGCCCTGGGCCGCGTACTCCCAGAAGGGGGCTCCGTCCTCGTCGGGGACCGGGAGGAGCAGTTCGTCGGCGGTGGATGTGCCGGGTGCGGTGGTGGCGGCGGCGGTGGTGGTGGTCATCGGTCGACTCCTTGGACTTGGACTCCGACGCGGACTCGGACTCGGACTCGGACTCGGACTCGGCGGCTCAGGATCGGAGCAGGATCGCGGATGTCGGGACCCCCTCGCCCGCCGTCACCAGGCAGGTGGCGGCGTCCGGCACCTGGGCGGTGGAGACGCCGCGCAGCTGCTTGACGCCCTCGTTGATCAGGTTGAAGCCGTGCACGTACGCCTCGGACAGGCCGCCGCCCCCGGTGTTGATCGGGAGCCGGCCGCCCATCTCCAGGGCCCCGCCCTCGGTGAAGGCGGCGCCCTCGCCGCGCCCGCAGAAGCCGTAGCCCTCCAGCGAGAGCGGGATCAGCGGGGTGAAGGCGTCGTAGATCTGGGCGACGTCCACGTCCTGCGGTCCGAAGTCGGCCTGCTTCCACAGGTGTCGGGCGGCGGTCCAGGCGGGGCCCGACAGCGGGTCGTCGTTCCAGTAGTTGACCATGCCGTGGTGCTGGGCGGGCAGGCCCTGGGCGGCGGAGTGCACGTAGACGGGCTTCTGGCGGCAGTCCCGGGCCCGTTCGGCGGAGACGATCACGCAGGCCAGCGCCCCGTCGGTCTCCAGGCAGTTGTCGAAGAGGCAGAGCGGGTCGCTGATCATGCGGGAGGTCATGTACATCTCGCGGGTCAGCGGGCGCTCGTACATCATCGCGGCCGGGTTGGCGTTGGCCCGGTTGCGGCAGGCCATCGCCACGTTGAAGAGGTGCTCGCGGGTGGCGCCGTACTCGTGCATGTAGCGGCGGGCCAGCATGCCGATCTCGTCGGCGGGGCGCAGCAGGCCGAAGGGGCGGGTCCACTGGCCGGGGGTGGGCAGCTGGACGGCGGTGTTCTTCCAGGGGCGCGGGCCGGAGCCGCGTTTGCGGGAGCGCCAGGCGACGCCGACGGTGGCCTGGCCGGTGGCGACGGCGGCGGCGAGGTGGCCGACGGTGGCGCAGGAACCGCCGCCGCCGTAGCCGATCTTGGAGAAGAAGGTGACGTCGCCGGCGCCGATGGCCTTGGCGACCTCGACCTCGTCGGTCTCTTCCATGGTGTAGGAGGAGAAGGCGTCGACCTCGGACGGCTCGATGCCCGCGTCGGCGAGCGCCGCCAGGATGGCTCGACAGGCCAATTCCTTCTCGGACTGCGGCAGTTGTTTGGCGAAGGCGGTCTGGCCGATGCCGACTATCGCCGTAGCGTCCTTGAGTGTTGCCGCCATTGCGACCTCCGGGGTGCGCCAGTGCTGACAGCCGCGAAGGCTACAGCTAATCTGACGGATAGTCAGCTACTGGGTGAGCGGGAGGGTGACACGCATGGGCGAACACGAGCGCGAAGACGGACGCGAACACGGGCGCGAAGACCGGCGCGAGGACGTACGCGCAGACCTGCGCTGGGGCACCATCGCCGGGCTCGTCCGGGCGGCAGCCGCACAGTACGCCGACCGCGAGGCCGTCGTCGACGGCCGCGTACGGATCAGCTACGCGCAGCTCGGCGAACGCGTCGAGCGCGCCGCGGCGGCCTGCATCGCCGCCGGGATCGAGCCCGGCGACCGGGTCGCCGTCTGGGCGCCCAACACCCCGGAGTGGATCGTCTCCGCGCTCGGGGCCGTGTCGGCGGGCGCCGTGCTCGTCCCCCTCAACACCCGTTTCAAGGGCGCGGAAGCGGCGTACGTCCTCCAGCGCAGCCGGGCCCGGCTGCTCTTCGTCACCGGCACCTTCCTCGGCACCTCCTACGTCGCCTCCCTGCGCCGCGCCGCGGGCGAGGGCCCCGGCGCCGGGCCGCTGCCCGGGCTGCCGCACCTGGAGCAGGTCGTCGTCCTCGCCGACGACGCCCCCGAGTCCTTCCGCACCTGGAAGGACTTCCTGACGGGCGGGGACCGCGTACCGGCCGGGGCGGTGCGCGAACGCGCCGGGTCCATCCCCTCCGACGCCCCCTCCGACATCATCTTCACCTCCGGCACCACCGGCAGCCCCAAGGGCGCCGTCATCACCCACGCCCAGTCCCTGCGCTGCTACGACCTGTGGTGCGAGCTCGCCGGACTGCGCGAGGGCGACCGCTACCTGATCGTGAACCCCTTCTTCCACACCTTCGGCTACAAGGCCGGGATCATCGCCTGCCTCATGCGCGGGGCCACGATGGTCCCCCAGCCCGTCTTCAACGTGGACACCGTCCTCGCCAACGTCGCCGCCGAGCGGATCTCCGTACTCCCCGGGCCGCCCACCCTCCACCAGTCACTCCTGGACCACCCGCAGCGCGACCACCACGACCTCTCCGCCCTGCGCCTGGTCGTCACCGGCGCGGCCGTGGTCCCGCTGCGGCTCGTCGAACGGCTGCGCGGCGAACTGCGCATCGCCACCGTCCTCACCGCCTACGGGCTCTCCGAGTCCAGTGGCATCGTCACCATGTGCCGGAAGGGCGACCCCGCGGAGATCATTTCCGAGACCTCGGGGCGGGCCATCCCGGACACGGAGGTGCTGATCCTGGACGCGGACGGGCGGCCGCAGCCGGTCGGGCAGGCGGGCGAGATCGTCGTACGCGGCTACAACGTCATGCAGGGGTACTTCGAGGACCCCGAGGAGACCGCCAGGGCGATCACCCCGGACGGCTGGCTGCACACCGGCGACGTGGGGTTCAAGGACGACCGCGGAAACCTGCGCATCACCGACCGGATCAAGGACATGTTCATCGTCGGCGGCTTCAACGCCTACCCCGCCGAGATCGAGCAACTCCTCGGCCTGCACCCGGACGTCGCCGACGTCGCGGTCGTCGGCGTCCCGGACCCGCGCCTCGGCGAGGTCGGCAAGGCGTACGCGGTCCGCCGCCCCGGCTCCACGCTCACCGCCGACGACCTGATCGCCTGGTCCCGGCGGGAGATGGCCAACTACAAGGTGCCGCGCGCGGTGGAGTTCGTCACCGAGCTGCCGCGCAACGCGAGCGGCAAGGTCCTCAAGCGCGAGCTGCGCACCCGCTAGCCGGAGCGGCGGGCGAGGACCAGCCGCCAGCGGGGAGTCCCGTCGGGCCGGCGCCCGAAGTGCTCCAGCGGCACGGTCTCCACCGTGAACCCGGCCGCCCGGAGGTCCTCGCGCACCCCGCCGAACGGGAAGGTCCGGTAGTACATGACGAAGGGCGGCCGCCACACCGCGTTGCGCACCCGCATCACCGCGTCGAAGCCCGCCGCCACCCACCACACCGGTGAGCTCGGCGGGATCGGGGCGCCGATCGGGAAGGCGAAGAGCCCGCCCGCGCGCAGCGCGGAGTGGATCCCGGAGAAGAGCGCGGGCCGCTCGGACGGCAGGAAGTGACCGAAGGCCCCGAAGCTGACCGCCAGGTCGTACGAGTCCTCGAGCGCGGGCGGCAGCGCCCGCGCGTCGGCCCGTACGAAGTCGACGGGCGGGAAGCCGGGAACGGATCCGGGAGCGGATCCAGGGGCCGAACCGGGGGCGGATCCGGGGCCGTACGCCCGCTCGGCCTCGGCGAGCATGCCCGCGCTGAGGTCCACCCCGGTCACGCGCTCCCCGCACAGCCGCCGCAGCATGCCGATCGCGGCGCCCGTGCCGCAGCAGACGTCCAGCCCGGCACCGAAGGTGCCCTCGTGCTGGGCGAGGCTCTCCTCGACGGCGTCGAGCATCCGGTCCGGGGTGCGGAAGGGCGTGTGGTCGAACTTCGGCGCGAGCAGGTCGTAGCCCCGCTCGATCGAGGACAGGCCCTGCACGGCGAGTTCGCGGACGCTCGGTCCGTGGGAGGAGAACACACCCCCAGCGTATGCCGCGGCCGGTCCATGCCCGGACGCACGCGTGCGGCGGTCGCGGTGGCTCCCCCTCCGGGCCACCGCGACCGCCGTTCCCCCGTTGATCCCCCGTACGCAGATCCCCCGTGATCCCCCGTACGTACGGTGTGGTGCGTCTTACGGGCGCGGAGTCGACGCGTGGTTGTCCAGCGTCTGGATCTCCTCGCCCGGAGCGGGCGGGTCGAGCGGGACGGGCTGGTCGACCGGCTTGATCTCGATGCCCGAGGCGTGGTTGTCCAGGGTCTCGATTTCGACGCCCGAGGCGTGGTTGTCCAGCGGCTTGATGTCACCGTCGGTCGGCAAGATGTTCTCGTTCGTCGTCATCGGTTCTCCTGGTGGATGGGTAGGGCCCGTTCGGCGATTCCCCCGAGGATCGCCGAACGGGTAGTCCTCCAACCGACCCGGTTGCCCCCCGACGCCCCGGGTCGATGCACCTATCGTGGCGGGGGGCGATAAACGAACGATGAACGCCTCGTTCATCGGACATCACCGCAGGTCAGACGCAGGTCGGCACAGATCGGGGCGCAGCTCAGGCGGCGAGCTCCGACGCCAGCAGGTTCCGCACCTCGGCCAGTTCGGTCGACCCCAGCTGTGCGAAGACGCTCTCCGCGTCCCGCCAGCAGGCCCGGGCCCGGTCCCGCTGCCCCAGCCGCCGCAGCGCCTTGCCCAGCACGGTCAGCACGGTGGCCCGGCGCCACTCGCCGCCGATGCCGCGCAGCGCGATGGCCTGCTCGGCGTGCGAGGCGGCCAGGGTGGGCCGGCGTGCCGCCAGGTGGGTCTCGGCGAGCCGGAAGTGGGTGACGCCCTCCCACAGCGGCTGGCGGTTGTCGTGGAACAGCGCGAGCGCCTCGGTGAGCTGGGTCAGGGCCTCGCCGAACCGGCCGGCCTGGGTGAGCGCGATGCCCAGCGCGTAGCGGCCGTTGGCCAGGCGCAGGGTCAGGCCCATCCGGTCGTAGATGGCGATGCCCTGCTGGGCGAGGTCTATGGCGCTGGCGAGGCGGCCCAGTTCCACGTGGATGCGGGAGAGGTTGCACAGGGCGCTGGCCTCGCCGACGTTGTTGCCGTCGGCGCGGAAGCTCTTGATGGCCTCCAGCAGGTGCCGCTCGCCGTCGGCGTACCGCCCCTGGTAGAGGGCGATGATCCCGCGGTCGTTGGGCGCCCAGCAGCTGGGCAGCGGGTCTCCGGCGGCGCGGGCGAGCCCGGTGGCCTGGCGGGCCTCGTCGTCGGCCTCGGTGAAACGGCCCGCGACCAGGTGGACGTTGGTGAGGGTGGTACGGGCCCGGCCCTCGGCGTAGGGGTCCCCGGCGGCCCGGGCGGCGTCGCGCAGGGCGACGGCGGCCGACTCGTACTGCTTGGAGTTGGCCCCGGACTCGGCCAGGTCCTTGGCCGCCCACAGCAGGTCCACGGCCCGGCGCAGCACCAGCGCGTCTCCGGCCGTGCCGGAGGGCCGCGCGGACGCCCGTACGGAGGCCTGCCGTACGCACGCCAGCAGCGGGTCGGCCTCGGCGTACAGCCAGTCCAGCGCGGCGCGCGGGTCGGCGAAGACCAGCCCGGGGTAGTGGGTGTCGGACAGGTGCGCGGGCAGCCGGTCGCCGGGGCGCTCCAGGGCGTAGACCCCGGAGGCGGTGGCCAGGTAGAAGTCGAGGAGCCGGTCCAGGGCGGCCTCGCGGCTGCTCGGCGGCTGCTCGTCGCGCTCCGCGCACGCACGCGCGTAGAGGCGTACGAGGTCGTGGAAGCGGTAGCGGCCGGGGGCGGCGGATTCGAGGAGGGAGCAGTCGACTAAGGCTTCGAGGAGGTCCTCGGTGTCGTACTCGGGCAGGTCGAGTACGGCCGCTGCCGCGGACAGCGAGATGTCGGGGCCGTCGGCGAGGCCGAGGAGGCGGAACGCGCGCTGCTGGGCGGGCTCCAGCTGGCCGTAGCCCAGCTCGAAGGTGGCCTTGACGGCGAGGTCGCCGGCCTGGAGCTCGTCGAGGCGGCGGCGTTCGTCGGCGAGCTTGGCGGCGAGGACGGACACCGTCCAGGTGCGGCGGGCGGCGAGGCGGGAGGCGGCGATGCGGATGGCGAGCGGCAGGAAGCCGCAGGCGCCGACCACGTTCAGGGCGGCCTGGCGTTCGGCGCGCACGCGTTCCTCGCCGACGATCCGGGTGAAGAGCTGGAGGGCCTCCTCGGGGCTCATCACGTCGAGGTCGACGAGATGGGCCCCGGCGAGGCCCGCCATGCGCACCCGGCTGGTGACGAGGGCGGCGCAGCCCGCGGTGCCGGGCAGCAGCGGGCGGACCTGGGCGGCGTCGCGGGCGTTGTCGAGGAGGACCAGGACGCGGCGGCCGTCGAGGGTGGAGCGGTAGAGCGCGGCGCGGTCGGCCGGGGAGTCGGGGATGGCGGTGTCGGGGGTGCCGAGGGCGCGCAGGAAGGAGCCGAGGACGGCCTCCGGTTCGGCGGGGCGGGCCTCGGTGCCCTGGAGGTCGACGTAGAGCTGGCCGTCCGGGAAGTGCGGGCGGGCGGCGTGGGCCACGTGCACGGCGAGGGTGGTCTTGCCGACGCCGCCGATCCCGGCGAGCGCGGAGACGGCCATGACCTGGCCCGCGGCGCCCGCGGACAGGATCGTGCCGAGCTCCTCGACGAAGCTGGAGCGGCCCGTGAAGTCGGGGACGGTCGCAGGCAATTGGGCAGGCCTTACGTGAACGGTCGCGGCGGCCGGGGCCGGGTCTTCCGCGCGGGCGAGATCGGCGTCGGCGTTCAGTATGCGCTGCTGGAGGGCGGCGAGTTCGGGGCGGGGGTCGACGCCGAGTTCGTCGGCGAGGAGCCGGCGGGTGTCGGCGTAGACGGCGAGGGCCTCGGCCTGCCGGCCGCTGCGGTAGAGGGCGAGCATGAGCAGCTCGCGCAGGCGTTCGCGCAGCGGGTGGGCGGCGGTGAGGGCGGTGAGCTCGGAGACGGCCTCGGCGTGGTGGCCGACCTCCAGGTCGAGGTCGAGGCGGGTCTCCAGCAGCTGGAGGTGCCATTCGACGAGCCGGGTGCGCTCGGTCTCGGCGTGCGGGCCGGGGACCCCGGCGAGGGGCTCGCCCTCCCAGAGGTCGAGGGCGCGGGCCAGGAGCGTACGGGCGAGGGAGCGGTCACCGGCGGCGCGGGCCGTTTCGGCGTCGGCGGCGAGGCTGCGGGCGACGCCGAGGTCGAGGGTGGCGGCGCAGCGCAGGCGGATGGCGTAGCCGCCGGACTCGGTGACGAGCAGCCCGGGGGCGACGACCTTGCGCAGGCGGGAGGCGTACGTACGGATGGTGGCCAGGGCCTGCTGCGGCGGGTCCTCGCCCCAGATGGCGTCGATGAGTTCGGGCGCGGTGGCGGTGCGGCCGTCGCGGAGCAGGAGCACCGCGAGCAGGGCGCGCTGCTGGGGGGTGCCGGAGGGCAGCAGCTCGGCGCCGCGCCAGGCGCGGACGGGGCCTAGTACGGCGAAGCGGGACTCGCCGGTCGCCTCGGCGGCGTGCTCTGCCGTGGTCCCGGGCGCGGGCGCCGTTGCGCCGGGCGCTGGAGCGGTGTGCTCCGCCGTGGTCCCGGGCGCGGGCGGGGTTCCGCCGGGGCCGGGCGCGCGCCGGAGCGTCTCCTCGGGCGCCGAACGTGGCGAGGGGTCGGGGGGTGCGGCGGTGCTGCGTTCGGCGCCCTGCGGGGAGCGCCCCGGCACACACCCGGCCCCGTCGCAACCGGCACCAGGACCTGCTTCGGGTGCGGCTGTGGCCGCATTCGGCGGCTGCGGGATGGCCGGTACGCCGTCCATCTGTCGTCACCCTGCCTTCCGTCGTCGTAAGGGTCAGTCTGCCCTGTGTTGCACGTACACGTCAGCCCGTCCTGGGCCGATCACGGTCCAACTAGCTGACGGTTCGTCAGTTCAGCGCTACCGTATAAGTCATGGAGACCTTCCCGAAGATCATCTCGGTGGACGACCACACGGTGGAGCCCCCCCACGTCTGGCGGGACCGCCTCCCGTCCAAGTACCAGGACATCGGCCCGCGCGTCGTCCGCGCCCCCTTGAAGGAAATGACCTTCCTCGGCGGCAAGTTCGCCCCCGTCATGGGGGCCAAGGGCGACGACGGCCCGATCGGCGACTGGTGGGTGTACGAGGACCTGCACCGGCCGCTCACCCGGCTCGACACGGCCGTCGGGTACGACCGCGACGAGATCAAACTGGAAGTCATCACCTACGAGCAGATGCGCCCGGGGTCCTTCTCGGTTCCCGACCGGCTCGCGGACATGGACGTCAACCACGTCCAGTCGGCGCTCTGCTTCCCGACCTTCCCCCGCTTCTGCGGCCAGACCTTCACCGAGGCCAAGGACCGCGAGCTGGGGCTGCTCGGCGTACGGGCCTACAACGACTGGATGGTGGAGGAGTGGTGCGGCCCGGACGCCCACGGCCGCCTGATCCCCCTCACCCTCATCCCGCTCTGGGACGCCCGCCTGGCGGCGGCGGAGGTCCGCCGCAACGCGGCGCGCGGCGTGCGCGCGGTCGCCTTCTCGGAGATACCCCCGCACCTGGGCCTCCCCTCCGTCCACACCGACGAGTGGGACCCCTTCCTGGAGGCGTGCAACGAGACCGGCACGGTCATCGCCATGCACATCGGCTCCTCGTCCCGCATGCCGTCCACCTCCGCGGACGCCCCGCCGGCGGTGGGCTCCACCATCACCTTCGCCAACTGCTGCTTCTCGATGGTCGACTGGCTGATGAGCGGCAAGTTCGAGCGCTTCCCCAACCTGAAGATCATGTACGCGGAGGGCCAGATCGGCTGGATCCCGTACATCCTGGAGCGTGCGAACGTGGTCTGGGAGGAGAACCGCGGCTGGGGCGGCGTCGCGGACAAGGTGCTGCGCCCGCCGTCGGAGCTCTTCGCGGAGCACGTCTTCGGCTGCTTCTTCGACGACGCGTTCGGTCTGAAGAACCTGGACTCGATCGGCGTCGCCAACGTCCTCTACGAGACGGACTACCCCCACTCGGACTCCACCTGGCCGAAGTCCCGCGAGGTCGGCGAGTCCCAGATGGGCCACCTGGCGCCGGACGTGGTGGACCGCATCGTGCGCGACAACGCGATCGACCTGCTGGGGCTCACGGCGGACGGGCTGTGGGCGGGGCCGGGGGCCTGATCGGCAAGACACCCCCTACGGGCGGGCCCGCGGCCGGGCCCCCCTCTCGAGCGGGCGGGAAACCGGCTCGCACCGCGTGGTGTTCGATAGGGGCATGACCAGCGCCGGCAGCAGCCTCGACGAAGAATTCCACAACACCCTGCACTCCCTGCGCGTGTGGGACTCCGCGCTCCCCGGCTTCGACGCCGGGGGCGCTCCCGCCGAGCCGTTGGCGCTGTTCCGGGAGTGGTTCGTGCACGCGGCGCGGGCGGGGCAGTTGGAGCCGCACACGATGAGCCTCGCCACGGTGGACGCCGAGGGGAGGCCCGACGTACGGACGCTGATGCTGCACGACGCCGACGCGCGGGGCTGGCACTTCGCCTCGCACGCCACCAGCGCCAAGGGCGTGCAGCTGGCCGGGCAGCCGCAGGCGGCGCTCGGGTTCTACTGGCCGACCGTGGCCCGGCAGGTGCGGATCCGGGGCCGGGTCGGTGCCTGCGGGCCGCAGGAGAGCCGCGCGGACCTGGCGGTCCGCTCGCGGGGTGCGCTCGCGGCCGCACTCACGGGCCGGCAGAGCGAGGTGCTCGGCTCCGCGGAGGAACTGGCGCGCGCCTCGGCGGCCGCCTGGGAGCGGGCCGGCGCCGAGCCGGACGCCCCGGCTCCGACCTGGACGCGGTACGTACTGGACCCCGTCGAGGTGGAGTTCTTCCAGGGCGACGCCGCCCGCCGCCACACCCGGCTGCGCTACCGGCGTACCGCCGACGGCTCCTGGACCCGCGAGCTGCTGTGGCCTTAGTGTGCGCTGGTGGAGCTCAGTTCGGTGATCATCGCGGTGGCGGGCGTCGCAGGGACCCTGGGGGGCGCGATCCTCACCCAGCGCGGCTCGGAGCGCGTCAAGCGCCGGGAGATAGAGCTCGTGCGCGGGCACGAGGAGATCCGCGAGAACCTCGCACTGCGCCGCGCCTGCTACGTGGAACTCAACCGCGACGCCCGGCAGTTCACCACGGCGCTGAGCCGCCATCTGCACGTCATGCGGGAGCGCGGCGCGGCGGACGCGGACCGCGTCGCACTCGAAGAGGCGCGCAGCGCCCACCTCGGCCGGTACTCGGAGGCGCAGATGACCGCCCCCGACGAGGTGCTGAGGCGGGCGAGCGCGGCCAACCAGGCCTTGACTCAGGTGTACGGCCAGGTCAAGCGCCTGGAGCGCGGTGAGCCGGAGGCGGGCGAGACGATGGAGAGCGCGGCCCGGGCCCAGCAGGAGCTCTGGGACTTCCTGCGGGCCATGAGGACCGCCATGCGCCACGACCTCGGCGTGGAGTGAGAGCCGGGGTCAGTCCGAGCCCGCGGGGCGGAAGAGCGCCACCCACACCCCGTCCGCCGCCTCGCGGAAGGTCACCGCGAGCGCCATGCCGATGCGCAGGTCCGCCGCCTCGCAGTCGACCACCTCCGTCATCATCCGCGGGCCCTCCGCCAGGTCGACCACCGCCGCCGTGTACGGGACGCGCGTGCCGAACGGCGGGAGGTCGTTGCGGTGGATCACCGACCAGGTGTAGAGGGTCGCCCGGCCGCTCGCCGCCTCCCACGCCACCCGGTCCTCCCCGGCCCAGCAGGACGGGCAGAACTCGCGCGGGTAGTGGTGCGCCCGCCCGCAGTCCGCGCAGCGCCGCAACAGGAGCCGGCCCTCCGCCGCCGCGTCCCAGTAGGGCCGGGTGAACGCGTCCGCCTCCGGGAGGTCGTACCGTGCGCCGCTCACAGGAACAGTCCGATCGCCTCGTCGAGGGACCAGGTCTGCCAGGCCATGGCGAAGAGCGCGACGAGCGAGATGAGCGCCATCATCGCGTTCTGGCCCTGCTCGGCCCAGTCGTGGATCATCAGCACCAGGTAGAGCAGGTTCAGCAGCAGCCCGCCCACCAGCGCGATCGGGGTCAGGAAGCCGAGTACGAGGCCCAGCCCGAGCGCGAGTTCCGCGTAGACGACGATGTACGCCACCAGTTTGGGGCGGGGCTTCACGACCAGATCGAAGCCGCTCTGGACGAAGGTCCAGCGGTGCTTGCCCGCGACGTCGGCGGCCCACGCGATGCCGGTGCCGCGTTCGAACCAGCCCTTCTTGTCCTTGTGGCGCCAGCTCTCCAGCCACCACAGGCCGAGGCCTATCCGGAGCACGGCGAGCCACTCGGCCCCACTGAGCCAGATGGTCTGCATCGGCAGCCCCCACCCCTCTCGCGATCGATCGTCGCGCACTGAATCTGACGGAACGTCAGTTCAGCGGATCCCGGGCGATCCCGCAAGGCCCCGGCCGCGACCCGCAGGCCCGGCCCGCAGGCCCGGCCGCTGCGCGCCGAATCCCGTCGTGACCGATCCGCAATCGATTCCCTCCTCGTCCGAGACCCATCAACCCAGCGTGGCGATACGATCACACCTCATGCCAGGAGTCCCCACAGCACCCGACATGACCACCCAGCCCCGCCCCGTGTACGTCATCGGAGCCGGCCCCGGCGGCCTCGCCGCGGCCGCCGCGCTGCGCGCCCGCGGGGTCCGCGCGGTGGTCGTCGAGAAGTCCGACTCGGTCGGCGCGTCCTGGCGGCGCCACTACGACCGGCTCCGCCTGCACACCACCCGCCGCCTCTCCGCCCTCCCGGGCCTGGCCATGCCGCGCCGCTTCGGGCGCTGGGTCTCCCGCGACGACGTCGTGCGCTACCTGGAGAAGTACGCCGAGTTCCACGAGCTGGAGCTCGTCACCGGCGTCGAGGTGACCCGGATCGAGCCCGCACCCGAGGGCGGCTGGACCCTGCACGCCACCGGCGGGCGGGTGCTGGCCGCCACGGCCGTCGTCGTCGCCACCGGCTACAACCACACCCCCGCACTCCCCGACTGGCCGGGCCAGGACGCGTACACCGGGCGGCTGCTGCACGCCCGCGACTACCGCGCCCCGCAGCCGTACGCGGGCCAGGACGTCCTCGTCGTCGGTGTCGGCAACACCGGCGCCGAGATAGCCGTCGACCTCGTCGAGGGCGGGGCCGCGCGGGTGCGGCTCGCCGTGCGCACCGCCCCGCACATCGTGCGCCGCTCCACCGCCGGCTGGCCGGCCCAGCGCACGGGGATCCTCGTACGCCGGCTGCCCGTGAAGCTCGTGGACCGGCTGTCCACGCTCGTCGCCAAGGTCTCCGTCCCCGACCTGTCGGCGTACGGGCTCCCGCGCCCCGCCACCGGCCTGTACAGCAGGGTCACCGAGGGCGCGATCCCGGTTCAGGACGTCGGCCTGATCGACGCGGTCCGCAGCGGCAAGGTCGAGCCGGTGGCGGCCGTCGAGTCCTTCGACGGCGCCGAGGTGGTGCTCGCGGACGGCTCCCGGATCACTCCGGACGCGGTGATCGCGGCCACCGGGTACCGCCGCGCCTTGGAGGACCTGGTCGGCCACCTGGGCGTACTGGACGAGCAGGGCCGGCCCCGTACGCACGGCGCCCGCACCCCCGCGCAGGCCCCCGGCCTGTACTTCACCGGTTTCACCAACCCCATCAGCGGGATGTTCCGGGAGATGGCCATGGACGCGGAGAAGATCGCCAAGGCCGTGGCGGCCGGGCGGCCCCAGGGGGACACCCCGTAGGCCTGAAAGACACCTGGCCCCGCCCGGCAGGGTCTGGCACCGTGCCATAGAGAGACGCGAGAGACCACCGCACACCACATCCACACATCACTTTCCGCCAGCTTTCCTGCGCAGCCCTGTTCCTGACGGCACGTCAGTTCAGTAATCTGACTACACGTCAGTTATCGAGTTCCATCGAGGTTCATCGAGCAGGAGCGGGCGGAACGATGCTTGGATCTACTCACGGCACCCTCACCACCGACTTCCGCGCACGTGTCGAGGCCTGCGGGGAGACACCCAGGACCGCCGTCCACTCATCGGCGGCACCCTCCGCCGACGACGCGGTCGCCATGGACGTCAGCGGACGGCCGCTGCACGCCGACGTGCCCGACCTGGACCGGTTCTTCCGGCCCGAGTCCGTGGCCGTCATCGGCGCCTCCGACGCCGAGGGCAGACCGAACACCGGCATCACCCGCCAGCTCATCGCCTGGGCCGAGCGGGTGGGCGCCCGGATCCACCCCGTGCACCCCACCCGCCCCACGGTCTTCGGGCTGGCCTGCCACGCTTCCGTGGCCGACCTGCCCGAACAGGTCGACCTCGCCGTCCTCCTCGTCGCCGACCCGCTGCCCGTCATCGAGGAACTGGCCGAGACCAAGGTGAAGTTCGCCGTGGCCTTCGCCTCCGGCTTCGCCGAGACCGGCGACGCGGGCGCCGCCGCCCAGGCCCGCCTCGGCGCCGCCGTCGAGCGCTCGGGCCTGCGCCTGCTGGGCCCGAACACCAACCTCAACGCCTTCGAGGAGTTCCGCGACGACCTCGACGGCCCGGCGATCGCGCTCATCACCCAGTCCGGCCACCAGGGCCGCCCGGTCTACACCCTCCAGGAGCTCGGCATCCGCCTCTCCCACTGGGCGCCGACCGGCAACGAGGCCGACCTGGAGACCTCCGACTTCATCTCCTACTTCGCCGAGCAGCCCGAGGTCGGGGCCATCGCCTGCTACGTGGAGGGCCTCAAGGACGGCCGGTCCTTCCTGCTCGCCGCCGACCGGGCCGCACGCAACGGGGTCCCGGTCGTCGCCGTCAAGGTCGGCCGCACGGAGACCGGCGCCCGCATGGCCGCCTCCCACACCGGGAAGCTGACCGGCGCCGACACCGTCGTGGACGCCGCCATGCGCCAGTTCGGCGTCATCCGCGTCGACGGGCTGGACGAGCTCCAGGACACCGCCGCCCTGCTCGCCCGGGCCCGCAAGCCGAAGGCCGACGGGGTCGTCGTCTACTCCATCTCCGGCGGCACCGGAGCCCACTTCTCCGACCTGGCCACGGAGGCTGGCCTGACCCTGCCCACCCTCCCGCAGGCCAGGCAGGACGAGCTCCACCAGTGGATCCCGGAGTACCTGAACGTGGCCAACCCCGTGGACAACGGCGGCCACCCCGTCGGCGACTGGCGCGGCCGGAAGATCATCGACGCGATCCTCGCCGACCCGTCCGTCGGCGTCCTCATCTGCCCGATCACCGGCCCCTTCCCCCCGATGAGCGACAAGCTCGCCCAGGACCTGGTGGACGCGGCCGAGGCCACGGACAAGCTGGTCTGCGTGATCTGGGGCTCCCCCGTCGGCACGGAGGACGCCTACCGCACGACGCTCCTCGGCTCCTCCCGCGTGGCCACCTTCCGTACCTTCGGCAACTGCATCACCGCCGTACGGGCCTACCTCGGCCACCACCGCTTCACCGCCGGATACCGCTCCCCCTTCGAGGACGCCCCGCGCACGCCCTCACCCTCGTACCGCAAGGCGCAGGCCCTCATGCGGCCGGGCCAGCAGCTCAGCGAGCACGCGGCGAAGCAGCTGCTGCGCGCGTACGGCATACGGGTCCCCCGCGAGCAGCTCGTCACCAGCGCGGCCGCGGCCGTGCGGGCAGCCGGGCTGGTCGGCTACCCGGTGGTCATGAAGGCCTCGGGCCCCCAGCTCGGGCACAAGACCGAGCTCGGCCTGGTCAAGATCGGGCTGACCTCCGCGAGCCAGATCCGCGACGCGTACCGGGAGCTCACCGACATAGCCCGCTACGAGAACGTCCCGCTCGACGGGATCCTGGTCTGCCAGATGGTGGAGCGGGGGGTCGAGATGGTCGTCGGCGTCACCCAGGACGACCTTTTCGGCCCGACGGTGACGGTGGGCCTCGGCGGTGTCCTCGTGGAGGTCCTGAACGACGCGGCGGTCCGCGTCCCGCCCTTCGGCGAGGACCAGGCCCGCGCGATGCTCGGCGAACTGCGCGGGCACGCACTGCTGGAGGGCGTACGGGGGGCGCCGCCGGCCGATGTGGACGCCCTGGTGGAGGTCATCCTGCGGATCCAGCGGATGGCGCTGGAACTGGGCGACGAACTCTCCGAGCTGGACATCAACCCCCTGATGATCCTCCCCCGCGGCCAGGGGGCGGTGGCCCTGGACGCCCTGGCCATCTGCCGCTGACGCTGCGCTGGCGAAGCCGGACCCCCCACCCGGCCCGCGCCACCGTTGTCGGGGGCTCCGCCCCCGAACCCCCGCGCCTCAAACGCCGGCGGGGCTGCATTTCAGCCCCGCCGGCGTTTGAGGCGCGGGTCCGGGCAGAGCCCGGGACACGGTCCGCACCCGCCCACGAACCCTGAAGGGAAGCTCACCCATGACCCGCACCCCCTCGGACGAGATCCTGCACCGCGTCGACGGCAACGTCTCGTGGATCACCCTCAACCGCCCGGAGGCCATGAACGCCGTCACCTGGGACCAACGCGAACGCGTCATCGCGCTGCTCGCGGACGCCTCCGCCGACCCCGCCGTCCGCGCCGTCGTCATCACCGCCACCGGCAAGGGCTTCTGCGCGGGCGCGGACCTCCGCGGCGCCCCGGCCACCACCGGGGACCGCGTCGCCGGCGACGTGGCCCGCATGATCCGGCTCGGCGCGCAGCGCCTGATCACCGCGGTCCTCGACTGCGAGAAGCCGGTGCTCGCCGCCGTCAACGGCACGGCCGCCGGCATCGGCGCCCACCTCGCCCTCGCCTGCGACCTCGTCCTCGCCGCCGAACCGGCCCGTTTCATCGAGGTGTTCGTCCGCCGCGGCCTGGTCCCCGACGGCGGTGGCGCGTACCTGCTCCCCCGGCTCGTCGGCCCGCAGAAGGCCAAGGAGCTGATGTTCTTCGGCGACGCCGTCCCGGCGGCCGAGGCCGAGCGCCTCGGCCTGGTCAACAAGGTGGTCCCGGCGCAGGAGCTGGAGGCGACCGCCCGGGCGTGGGCCGAGCGTCTCGCCCAGGGCCCCACCCGGGCCATCGTCATGACGAAGCAGCTGGTCAACGCCTCGCTGGACGGTGACCGGGCGGCCGCACTGGCCGCCGAGGCCACCGCTCAGGAGATCAACATGACCACGGCCGACGCGAACGAGGGCGTGGCGAGCTTCGTGGAGCGCCGCACGCCCAAGTACCTCGGCCGCTGAGCCCGCCCGCCCACCCGCCCGCCTACACGGGCTACTTCTGCTGCGGGTTCGGCTTCAGCAGCGCGAACACCGCCCCCGCCGGGTCGGCGGCCCACGCGATCCGGCCGACGTCCGGCACGTCCGCCGCGGGCATGAGCACCGCACCGCCGTTGCCCTCGATCGTGGAGGCGGTGGCGTCCACGTCGGCCACGTGGAAGTACGGCACCCAGCGCGGCACCATCGCCGAGCCGCCGCCCGCGCCCTCACCCTGGGGTGCGACCCCGCCGAAGGACGTCTCCTGCTTGTCGCCGTCGGCGAGGCTCAGCACCCGGTACGTCATCCCGGGCGCCTCCATCTCCTCGTGCCGCCACCCGAACAGCCCGGAGTAGAAGGCGAGGGCCGCGACGGGGTCCGGCACGTGCAGTTCCACCCACACCAGCGTGTTCTCGGCGGAGGCCACCCCGAATCCGGGTGTCTTGCCGGGCTGCCACAGCGCGAACTCGGCGCCCTGCGGGTCGGTGGCCTGTGCCAGCCAGCCCTCGCCCATGACGTCCATGGGCTCCAGACGGACCCGGCCGCCGCCCGCCTTCACCGCGTCGGTGGTCTTCTGCACGTCCGGGGTGCTGAAGTGCACCATCCACGCCGACCGGGCGCCCTCCTCGGTGAGCGGGCCGAGCCCGGCGACGGTCTTCCCGTCCTTCTGGAGGAGGCCGTACCCGCCCGCGTCGGGCCCGGCGGACTCGTGGTTCCAGCCGAAGACGGCGCCGTAGAAGGCGGCGGCCGCCGCGGTGTCGGGGGTGCCGAGGTCGAGCCAGTTGGGTGATCCGGTACGGAAGTCGGTGCCGAGCATGGGGTCCTCCCGGGGGTGCGGCGGAGCGGCGGCGGTGCGCGGCCGCTGCCACGATGCCGAGCCTCCACCCCCGCCCGGGCGTACGGACCCCCGCGGGCGCCTCGTTTCACCCGTACGGGGGGCCGTACGGGGGTAACGGGGGGCGCGTTGCCGCCTCAGGTTCGGGCGCGCTCCAGGGCCGGCCGGAACTGGTCGTAGAAGCTCACCTTGAGCCGCAGCGACCGCTCCTCCGCGTCCTTGAAGCAGTCGACCGCCCCCTCGCCCCCGTCGTCGAGGAACTCCCGCAACCGCAGGGCCAGGCGGTCCGAGTGGGTGACGGACAGCAGGGAGACGCTCTCCAGCGGGCGGTCCTTGGCGTCGTGCACGTGGTGGGGATATTGAAGTGCTCTCCCGGCTGAAGCCGGGAGATTCCTGCTTACCTTGCGGCAGCGGGCTTGACGCGCTTGGCACGCCTGACGACTGCCCTCCCGGCAGCCGGGATGAGCGCGTGGCCCATCCGGTACAGATACAAGACGTTCCGGGCTGCGTTCCAGTCGGCGTTGCCTGACCAGCCGCAGTCCGGGTTCTTGCAAACGAACACGGCCTGGGACTCCCGGCTCCCGGGCGTGATGAACCCGCACGCGGAGCATCGCCGGGAAGTGTTGGGGGCCGGGACCTTGTGCAGGGTGCCGCCGTGTTGGGCGGTCTTGTACGTCAGCATGGTGACCGTCCGGCCCCACGCCTCCCCGCTGATGGAGCGGTTCAGCCCGGATTTCTGGGCGACGTTCTTCCCCGGCTCTTCGATGGTTCCCCTGGCCGACTTGACCATGTTCGTGATGGTGAGTGCTTCGACCACGACCGTGCCGTATGTGCGGGCGATGGCGGTGGTCGTCTGATGTTGCCAGTCCAGGGCTCTGCGCTTGGCTTTTGCACGGAGTCCTGCGATCTGGTCGTAGGTGTGGTGCAGTCGGCGGCTGGCGCGCTCGCCGGGCTTGCGGTACTGCTTACGCTGCGCGGCGCGCTGCTCCAGGCGTAGGAGCTTCGCCTTCTCCTTGCCGGTCAGCCACTCGCCGTGCTCGTACATCTCACCGTCTGAGAGAGCGATGGGCACGGTGACACCCACGTCGATGCCGACCTCCGGCCCTTGGTGGGGCTCGGGCTTGACCTCCAAGGCCTGGACACGGAAGGCGATGTGCCAGCCGAGCGCGTCCTTGATCAGCCGCGCCCCGGTGATCCGGTTCTCCGCGTTGGCATGCTTGCCCACGGGCAGGTCCTTGGTCCACCGGAATCGGACCCGGCCCACCTTGGGAATGTTGGCCATGCCCCAGCGGCGGTGCACGCGGGTGATGTTCAGGTCCCGGCCCTGCGGGACGTCCACGGACATCACCGTGCGGAACCGGCCCTTGAAATTCGGGGCGTCGGCGCGGCCGTCCCAGCAGTTCTTCCACGCCTGGAAGTACGTCTTCAACACCGCTTGCGCGGCCTGCGCGGGAAGGACAGCAAGAAAGTCGATGTCCTCGCGGGCCTGGCGTATGGCGGCATCCGCGTTCGCAAGAGTCCGTTTTTCCTTCGGCATCATCCGCCACCAGGCGTGCAGCAGGTTCCACATGGTGCGGGCCGCGTGCGCCTGGCCATCAGTCTTCAACACCTCGGCGCGCGATAGCGAAAGACGGGCACGGTGCCCGAACTGCCGCTTGACCAGCGTGTCTTGACTCACGATCGAGAGCCTAGCATTGGTTTATGTCACCTCGCTGGAACCCTAACCCCGACGTACGCACCGGACGTCACGTCGTCTACAACCTGCACGTCCACTTGGTTTTTGTCACGAAGTACCGGCGGAAGGCGTTCACCGACGTCATGCTGACCCGCACCGAAGAGATCATGCGGGAGGTCTGCGCCGACTTCGAAGCCGAGCTGAAACAGTTCAACGGCGAACAGGACCACGTGCACCTGCTCGTGCACTACCCGCCGAAGGTGCAGCTTTCCAAGCTGGTCAACTCCCTCAAGGGCGTCAGCTCCCGCAGGCTGCGCCAGGAGTACGACAGCCACGTCCGCCGGTACCTGTGGGGCGGACACTTCTGGTCCGGCTCCTACTTCGCCGGCTCATGTGGCGGCGCACCCCTGACCGCCGTCAAGCAGTACATCGAAAACCAGCAGCGTCCCGCCTGACCGTCACCCTGGAGGCGCAGAGCACTCCGGCGCTCCGCGCCTCCGGGCCAAGGATGGCCTTCACCCCCGCCCTGAAGGACGGAGCACTGGCCAAGATCAGAGGTAGAAGCGCGAGCGGTTCTCGCCCTCGTGCGTGAGCAGGGGCGCCATGCGCTCCCACAGCCGCCCGTACTCGACGGAGACCAGGACCTCACCCCAGAACCGCAGGATCGTCAGCAGCCGCAGGCCGGCCCGCTCGTCCACGCCCGCGTCGGCGATCAGGGCGAAGGTGTCGTCGATGGCCTGCTTCGTCGCCGCCGTGGGCCGCGACGAGACGAGCGCCGTCCGGGAGACGCCGAGCCGACGCATGTTGCCCGTCATGTCCCGGTAGCGAAAACCGTTGCCCATGCACGCTCCAGCCCCGACGTCGCTGTCGTTGGCCAAGACCTTACACACGTGCGGCCATCGTCATGACGTGACGTCATGTCTCGTCCGTCACAGGCCAGTTCGGCGCAGGATCCGGAGGTCCCCGTCGTCCGGATCGCCGATGATCTGGAACAGTTGCGGGTGGTCCACGGTCCCGGCCACCTCCCAGCGCCGGATCCAGCCTTCGCAGCCGCTGACGGTCACCTCCACCCCGGGCCGCAAGTGCCTCGTGCTCTCGGCGGGCATCTCCCGCCAGGTGCCGGTGCCGGTGCAGTACGTCACCGCGCCGCGCCGCCCCGGCGCGTCCGGGTCCAGTGCCACGTCCTCGACCACCGCCTCGCCGCCCTCCTGGAGCCGGACCACGCCGCCGTCGCTGGTGCGCCACTCGCCGACGTACTGGGCACGCTCCAGCTGGGGCGCCTTGTAACTGGTCACCCCGCTCAGGTTGAGCAGGAAGCCGCCGGCCAGGACGGCCACGGCGAGCAGGCAGGAGCCGATGCCCGCCACCCCCACGACTCTCTTGCACGACCCGCCCTTGCGGATCGTGCGCCACGCGACCAGCAGGGGGACGGCCCCGCTGCCCGCGAGGAAGGCCCAGGTGGCCGCGTACGGGACGCCCGGCGACGCGAGGGCCAGCGCGCCGAGCGCCGTGGAGGCCAGGAGCCAGGCCACCGCGACCAGCCCCCGGCCGGTCTTGCGGGCCAGCGCGAGGGCCGGCCGGATGAAGACAAGGGTGTGGACGAAGGCGTAGGCCAGCAGCAGAAGGGGAGTCATCACGAGCAGGATCGGGACGATGATGAAGGTCCCGATGCCGTAGCTGGTCAGGCCGTAGTCGTCCCCCGAGCCCAGCGAGACGATGCCGAGGCACAGCCCGATCAGCATCTCCCCGGCGACCATCACCTCCGCCCCCGGCGCCGAGGCCCACCAGCCCGGCTTCTGCGGCGCCGGCTTCTGCCACATCGGGCCCTGTCCCATCGGGCCCTGCGCCATCGGCCCCTGCGCGCTCGGCCACTGCGCCACCTGCGTCATTCCACCCACCCGCCCCTTGCTTGAACGCGTTCAAGTCCCTCAGGCGTGGACCCTACACCCCTCCTTGAACATGTTCAATCAGTGCGCCCGCCTGCACGGCTCTTCCTATCTGACGAACCGTCAGCTTCAATCGTCGGTGTGATGGGACATGCAGGGATGGCGGCCACCGTCGTCCGATACCTCAGGTCAGTCGGCTCCCCCACCTCCGCGTCAGCGGAGCGGGAACCGGAGCCCGTCGACGCTCTGCCGCGCCCCGACCTGCGGGCCGTCGGCGAGGACGAGCGCGCGCCGGTCGGTCCCGCCGAGTTCCGGGCCGTACTCGGGAACTTCGCCAGCGGGGTCACCGTCATCACCGCGCCGCCCGGCGCGGGCGAGGAGGGGGACGGACCCGCCGGCTTCGCCTGCCAGTCCTTCGCCTCGCTGTCCCTCGACCCGCCCCTGATCACCTTCATGGTGGCCCGTACGTCGACCACCTGGCCGCGGATCGCCCGCGCCGGGGTGTTCTGCGTCAACGTCCTCGGGGCCGAACAGGGCGAGCTGTGCCGCTCCTTCGCCGTCAGCGGCGCGGACAAGTTCGCCGGGGTGACCCACTCCCCCGCCCCCGTCACCGGATCACCGCGGCTCGACGCCGTGCCCGCCTGGATCGACTGCCGGATCCACGCCGTACACACCGGCGGCGACCACCTCATCGTCGTGGGCCGGGTGGTGGCCATGGGCGCGGCCGGCGAGGGCGAGCCGCTCCTCTTCCACAAGGGGAAGTTCGGCCGCTTCAGCGCGTGAGCCGGCGCGCGGCGGGCGGCGCCCCACCGCGCGCGTGCGCGCGGCCGGGCCCGCCCGCGCGGCCGACGAGGTCGGACGGTTCAGAAGGTTCAGAAGGTCAGGACCCCGCGCGCCACCCGTCCGTGGTGGGCGTCGTCGACGGCCTTCGCGAAGTCCTCGACCGGGTAGACCTCCGTCACCAGCTCGTCCAGCAGCAGCCCGCCCTGCCGGTAGAGCTCGGCGTACAGCGCGATGTCACGCTGCGGGCGCGAGGACCCGTACCGGCAGCCCATGATCGTCTTGTCCAGGTACATGGACGAAACGAGGAAGGACGCCTCCTCCGTGAAGCCGGGCACGCCGAGCAGGATCGCCTGACCGTGCCGGTCGAGGAGGTCGACGGCCTGCCGGATCAGCTTGACGTTGCCCACGCACTCGAAGGCGTGGTCGGCGCCGGTCGGCAGGATCTCGCGGACCGCCGCCGAGGAGTCGGCCACCGCGGACGCGTCGATGAAGTGCGTGGCCCCGAACTGCCGGGCCACCGCCTCCTTCGCCGGATTCGCGTCGACCGCCACGATCGTCGTGGCCCCCGCGATCCGGGCCCCCTGGAGCACGTTCAGGCCGATGCCGCCGGTGCCGATGACGACCACCGACTCGCCGCGGTCGACGCGCGCCCGGTTCAGTACCGCCCCCACGCCCGTCAGGACCCCGCAGCCGATGAGCGCGGCCGAGGTCAGCGGGATGTCGGCGGGGATCTTCACGGCCTGTACGGCCTTGACGATCGTACGCTCCGCGAAGGCGGAGTTGGAGGCGAACTGGAACAGCGGCTTCCCGCCCCGCGAGAACGGCTGCCCGGGCATCCCGATCGCCTTGCGGCACATCGTGGGCCGGCCCCGGTCGCAGTCCGCGCACGCCCCGCAGTTGGCGAGGGTGGAGAGCGCCACGTGATCGCCCGGCGTCACATGGGTCACCCCCGGGCCCACCGCCTCCACGACGCCCGCGCCCTCGTGCCCCAGCACCACCGGCGGCGGGAACGGGATCGTCCCGTCGATCACCGACAGGTCGCTGTGGCACAGTCCGGCCGCCCCGATCGCGACCAGCACCTCCCCCGGGCCCGGGTCCCGTATCTCCAGGTCGTCGACCACCTGGGCCTGCTTGCCGTCGAATACGACGCCTCTCACCTGGACTCCTTAGGCAGGCCGAGCACGCGCTCGGCGATGATGTTGCGCTGGATCTCGTCCGAGCCGCCGTAGATGGTGTCGGCACGGGTGAACAGGAACAGGCGCTGCTCCTCGTCGAGTCCGAGTTCGTACGGCAGCCCGGACGCCCAGGCCGCCGGGCCGGCGCTCGCCGCCGCCCCGCGGACCTCCACCGCCAGCTCCCCGAGCCGGCGGTGCCACCCGCCCCACAGCAGCTTGGCCACGCTGGGGGCGCCCGCGTCGTCCGTGGAGCCGAGGGTGCGCAGGGCGTTCCACCGCATGGTGCGCAGCTCGGCCCACTGGCGTACGAGGCGGTCGCGTACGACCGGGTCCCCCGCGCCGGAGGCGGCGTAGGCGGCCAGTACGCGCTCCAGTTCGGCGGCGAATCCGATCTGCTGCACCAGCGTGGAGACCCCGCGTTCCAGGGCGAGCAGCCCCATGGCCACGCTCCAGCCGTCGCCCTGCGCGCCGACGACCTCCGCCGCCACCGCGCCGTCGAAGAACACCTCGTTGAACTCCGAGGTCCCCGACATCTGCCGGATCGGACGCACCTCGACGCGGCCCGGCTGGTCCATCCGTACGAGCAGGAACGACAGTCCCCGGTGGCGCCGGGATCCGGCCTCGGTGCGGGCGAGGACGAAGCACCAGTCGGCGTCCTGGGCCAGCGAGGTCCAGATCTTCTGCCCGGTGACCCGGAAGAGCCCGTCGGCCGCGTCCCGTACGGCCGCGGTACGGATGCCCGCGAGGTCGGAGCCGGCGCCCGGCTCGCTGTAGCCCTGGCACCACAGCTCCTCGCCGCGCGCGATGCCCGGCAGGAAGCGGCCTTGCTGCTCCTGGCTGCCGTACGCGATCAGCGTGGGCGCGAGGAGGTTCTCCCCGATGTGGCCGACCCGGCCGGGCGCGCGCAGCGCCGCGTACTCCTCGGCCCACACCACCTGCCCGGTGAGGGAGAGCCGCTGCTGCCCGTACGCCCCGGCGGGCGTCTCCCAGCCCTGCCCGATCCAGCCGCCGCGGCCCAGCTCGCGCTCCCACGCCCGCCGGGCCTCGACCCCCTCGTGCTCGCTGCCCGGCCCGCCGAGGCCGATGACCTGCGCGTACGGGCCCACGAGGTGCTCCGTGAGCCATGCCCGGGCGCGCCCGCGCAGCTCCTCATCCTCGGCCCCGAAGCTGAAGTCCACGCTGTCCCCCTCCTGTCCGGCCGATCAGGACCTACGCGTTGGGGCGGTCCTTGGCGGCCGCCGCCTTGGCCATGGCCTCCAGCTGCGCGAGCATCGGCATCGGGTCCTTGCCGACCGTCCCGGGCAGGAAGTCGGCGATCTTCTCCGGTGTCCAGGAGCCCTCGGCGTATCCGGCGCGCAGCTCGCGCGGCTGCGCCCAGACGGCGATCTTCGGGCCGGCGATCGTGTAGACCTGCCCGGTGATGTCCTCGGCCCTGGCCCGGTCGCTGAGCAGGTAGGTGACCAGCGCCGCCACGTCCTCGGGCTCGCCGATCTCCTTGAGCTCCATGGGTACGTTGGCCGACATGCGGGTCCGGGCGACGGGTGCGACGGCGTTGGCCGTAACCCCGTACTTGGCCAGGCCGAGCGCGGCGGACCGTACGAGCGAGATGATCCCGCCCTTGGCGGCGCTGTAGTTGGCCTGGGCGACCGAGCCCTGGTGATTGCCGCTGGTGAAGCCGATGAGCGTGCCGCTGCCCTGCCTGCGCATGACGGCGGACGCGGCGCGGAAGACGGTGAACGTGCCCTTGAGGTGGGTGGCGACCACCGGGTCCCACTCCTCCTCGGACATGTTGAACAGCATCCGCTCGCGCAGGATCCCCGCCACGCAGACCACGCCGTCGATGCGCCCGTACTGGGCGAGCGCGGTGTCGACGATGCGTTGTCCGCCCGCCATGGTGGAGATGTCGTCCGCCACGGCGACGGCCTGCCCGCCTGCGGCGACGATCTCCTTCACCACGGATTCGGCGATCTCGCTGGTGGGCTCGCCGCCCTCGATCCCGACGCCGTAGTCGTTGACGACGACCTTGGCACCCTCGGCGGCCGCGGCGAGTGCCACGGCCCGCCCGATGCCCCGGCCGGCGCCGGTGACGGCGACGACCTTCCCTGCCAAGAAGTTCCCCACGTCCGGCCCCTTCCCGCGTTTTCTGACGGTCCGTTAGATTCTATGGGGAGTCAGATGTACCTGCACAAGCCCTCGTTGCCGTTTCCACGCAAGGAGCTGTTGAGGCCCATGTCACTGCCCGCCGAGTTCCACGCCATCGCCAAGCGCGTCAACAACTGGGGACGCTGGGGCGCCGCCGACGAGATCGGCACCCTGAACCTGATCACCGACGAGGTCGTCCGGGCCGCCGCGGCGGAGATCCGCAGCGGCCGCCGCATCCCGCTGGCGCTCCCCCTCAAGGAGGACGGCGTCCAGGTCGGCATGATCCCCGGCCGGATCAACCCGCTGCACACGATGGTGCAGATCAACCAGGAGCTCTTCGGCCCGGGCACGGTGGCGTGCAGCGACGACGCCGTGAGCATGGGCCTCCAGGCGGGCACCCACTGGGACGCCCTCACGCACGTCTCGCACTCGGGGCGGATCTACAACGGCCGCCCGGCGGACACGATCACCGCGCACGGCCGCGCCGAGTTCAGCGGCATCGACAAGGCCGGACACATCGTCTCGCGCGGCGTGCTCCTCGACGTCGCCCGCGCGAAGGGCTTGGACCGGCTCCCCGGAGACCACGCGGTGACCCCGGAAGACCTGTCCGAAGCCGAGGAGTTCGGCGGGGTCACGGTCCGCCCGGGCGACATCGTCCTGGTCCGCACCGGCCAGATACAGGTCTACCTGGCGGGCGACAAGCACGGCTACGGCTTCCCGTCCCCGGGCCTGTCCGTCCGTACGCCGGAGTGGTTCCACGCGCGCGACGTGGCGGCGGTCGCGAACGACACCCTGACCTTCGAGATCTTCCCGCCGGAGATCGATAACCTCTGGCTCCCGGTCCACGCCCTCGACCTCGTCGAGATGGGCATGCACCAGGGCCAGAACTGGAACCTCGAAAAGTTGTCCACAGCCTGTGCAGAAGAGAGCCGGTACGCCTTCCTCCTCTCGGCGATGCCGGAGCCGTTCGTCGGCGCGGTGGGCACCCCGGTCGCCCCGGTGGCCGTCCTCTGAGCCGGGACGGTCAGCGGTAGTACCCCTCGACGACGGCCCGCACCTCGTCGAACAGCGCGGGGCCGTCCTGCGGCACGGGGGGACGGCCGCTGCCCGGCCTGATGTCCAGGAGCTGTTCGTTGGACAGGGCGAACACCACCCGCCGCAGCCCCGCCTGCCGGATGACCACCGCGCACATCTCGCACGGCTGGCAGCTGGTGTACAGCGTGGTTCCCGCCGCCGTGGCCGCGTCCAGCTCCCTCGCGGCCCACCTCGCCAGCTTCAGTTCCGGGTGCGCGGTGATGTCGTTGTCGGTGCGCGTCGTGTTGTGCTCCTCCGCCAGAACCGTCCCGTCCGGTCCCGACAACAGCGAGCCGAAGGGCGGGTTGCCGCCCGCGCGTGCCACGGCGGCGAGCGCGATGGCCCGCCGGAGGAGGGCGTGGTCGTCGGGTGTGGTCATGACTGCTCCGTTCTGGTGCGGGGTGGGTAGAACTGCTCGGCCACCGCGGCGAGTGCCCGCAGGCCCGCCTGCGGGTGGCACGTCTCGCGCGGGTCGCCGTTGTAGGGGTCGAGGACGACGGCCTCGGCGCCCAGTAGCCGCAGTTGGCCGAGATCGTCCATGACCTGGTCGATCGTTCCCTCACCGGCGAGCCGCCCCGGTCCGCCGACCGGCGCCGAGGTGAGCCGCAGGGCGATCCGGGGGGCCAGGGCGGGCACGGGGAGGTGTTGTTCGTCCGCGTACGCCTTCAGCCTGTCCGCGGCTTCGCGCAGCCACGGCATGGTGCAGCGCAGCGGATGCCACGCGTCCCCGAGCCGCACGGCCCGGCGCATCCCCGCGTCGCTGTTCCCGCCGGCCCACACCGGGATCCTCCGGTTCCCGTAGGAGGCGGTGTCCGCCCAGGCCGCCCGGATGTCCCGCAGGTGGTCGTCGGTCAGTCGTCCACGCCGTTCGAAGGGGATCCCGAGGGCGGCGAACTCCTGCCGCGCCCAGCCCACTCCCACGCCGAGGACCAGCCGGCCGCCGCTCAGTTCGTCCAGGTTGGCCGCCATCCGGGCGGTGAGCAGCGGGTGCCGGTAGGGAGCGATGAGGACCGTTGTGCCGAGCCGGACCCGGGTGGTGAGTCCGGCAAGCCAGGACAAGGTGGTGAAGGGCTCGTAGAAGGGGGCCGGATAGCGCTCGGCGACGTCGGGCGTGATGGCGACGTGGTCCGAGAGCATCAGCAGGTCGAAGCCCAGGCCCTCCACCGTCTGGGCCCAGCTCCGCAAGACTCCCGGGTCGGTGCCGGGGCCGAAATTGAGGACGTTCACTCCGATCTCCACACGCCCAACCCTAGGCAGGACGCACGGGCCGACAGAAGGGATTCCCGCCTGTTCAGGGCCGGTTCGGCCGTGGATTCGCCGGTAGTCTGAACGGATGACCGAGAGGCTTGACGCGACGGACTGGGCGATCCTGACGGAAGTCCAGCGGGAGGGCCGCATCGCGTTCACCGAGCTGGCACGGCGGGTGAACCTGAGCGCGTCGGCGACGAAGGAGCGGGTGCGGCGGCTGGAGGCGGCCGAGGTGATTACGGGGTACCGGGCGGAGGTGGACCTGGAGCGAACCGGGCACCCGGTACTGGCGGTGGTCCGGCTGAAGTACCCGGGGACCCGGCACGAGCCGCTGCACCGACTGCTCGGGGAGCGTCCGGAGATCCTGGAGTGCCTGCGCACCACTGGGGACGACTGCTACGTCCTGAAGGTGGCGGCCACGTCGACGGCCCACCTGGAGGAGATCGTCGACGCGCTGGCCCGGTTCGGCAGTACGACCACCAACCTGGTCCTCAGCCGGACGCTGCCGTTCCGCGGCCCGCAGGCGCCCGGGGCCTGACGTTCAGGCGTCCGCCGCTCCCGTACCGCCCAGGATCTCCACGTAGTGCGCGTTGTACATGACGCCCAGCACGTTGCCGAAGGGGTCGACCACCGAGGCGGTGACGAACCCAGGCCCGCGCTCCACGGGGCCCTCGTACTCCTTCGCCCCCATCGACAGCAGCTTCTCGAAGACCGCCTGTACGTCGTCCACGTGCCAGTACACGACCGCGCCGCCCGCCCCGACCGGCCCGCCCGGGGCTTCCGGTCCGGCCGCCGGGCCGCCGGGCGCGTAGCGGCTGTCGATCAGGCCCAGTTCGTGCTGGTAGTCGCCCAACCGGAACTCGGCGTAGCCCGGGCGTTCGAAGTACGGCTCGATGCTCAGCAGTTCGGAGTACCAGCGCTTCGCCGCATCCAGGTCGGCAGCCCAAAAACTGACGGTGGTGAGTCCTCGCAACATGCCTGTCCGCTCCTTCGCCGCCACGGATTTCGAGTCCTGGCCGCACACCCTCACGACCAAGCCCGACTGTAGGCGCCAACTAGGCCAGATCCCGGCCTAGTTGACCGAGGGGAGTACGCAGTAACTCCGGGGGCCGACCGGCACGCGCGCGCCCCGCACCTGGAACCATGAGGTGTCCATGACGCGTCACCGTCCGCGCAACCCCGCTCGCGCAACGCCGCTCGCGCAACGCCGCTCGCGCAAGCCCGTCCACCGCGTCACCCACAGTCCCCAACCACCGCCCCCAGGAGGAGCGATGGCAAACCCGTACCAGGTCACGCCGCCCCAGGCCCCCAGGCGCCGTTCGGGCGGCGGCATCGTCGCCTTCGTGGTCCTCGCCCTGATCATCGGCGGGATCTACGGCGCCTCCAGGCTGCTCGGCAAGGACGACGACAAGCCCTCCGCGTCCGCCACCGCGTCGGCTTCCCCCTCCGCCAAGCCCTCCGACCCCGGAAACCCGGAGTCCTCCTCCGACACCTCCAGCTCGTGGAAGGTCGGCGACTGCGGCGGCCCCGACCCGGACAACAAGCCCGACGGGTACCGCCCGCAGAAGTGCACCGCCTCCGGCGCCACCTTCAAGGCCATCGACATCAAGGACGCCAGCATCTTCCCCGGGTCGATCCAGTGCCCGTCCGGCACCGACCTGGTGATCCAGGTGAGCATCTCCTACGGCAGCAGCAAAAAGGGCGGCATCCCCACCAACACGGTCTGCGGCCGGAACCTCTCCAACGACCACCCCGGCGACCCGGGCGCCGGCGGCGGACAGCTGGTGAAGGGCGACTGCGTCACCGACCAGGCCCAGGAGGTCGCCTGCGCCACGGGCGGCTCGGGCACATACAAGGTGCTCGGCCTCGTCAAGCAGAAGAGCGAGTGCCCGTCGGGAACCACGGAGCCCATGCAGCTGACCATGGCGGTCGGCCGCCCGTACGACGTGATCTGCACGGACGGCTAGCCCTCGGCATGACGCCCTCCGTGTATCGGCTCACCCCGCACGCCGACCCCGCCGACCCCGCCGACCCCGCCGACCGTACGTCGGCGGGGCACGGCGGCACGGCCATCCCTCCCGGCTCCCGGGAAGGGGTGGCGGCCGCCTGCGTCGCGGCGGCGGCCGACTTCGCCCTGGAGGCCGGGGCCGACCACCTGGTGATCGACAACCCGATGGTGGCGGGATTCTTCTCCCATTCCGAGCGCGGGAGATGGGGCGGGCACGGGCTCGCCGGGCTCTTCCCACCGGACCTGTCCGGCTACCACGACGGGGCGCGCGTCCCGCTCGCCACCGGACTGGGACTGCTGCGGGCCATGGTGCTGCGTCAGGGCGCCTGGTGCCGGCTGCGTGGCGAGAGCGGGTTCTTCCTCCACATCGGGCAGCGGGACGACATCTACATCGGCACCGACCGCCCGTCCGAGGAGACCGCCGCGCGGGCCCGCCGTCTCGGGCTGACCGTCGTACCGGTCGAGCGGTCCCCGTACGACCCCCTCCTCGACGAGGCCGACCCGCAGCCCCCGGCGGTCGCCACCTTCTGGACCCGCCTCCACACGCTCGTCGCCGAGCGCGGCGGTGTCCTGCTGGAGGAGCGCCATGCGGCCAACGCCCACCGCTGGCACCGCCTGACCGACGCCTCGCAGATCGCCGCGGTGCGTACGGGGCTGACCCCGCGGGCCCGGATGGCGGTCTGGCCGGACCTGACCGAGGACATCGACGCGGTCCGCACCGCCCTGCGGAACACCGAGCGCGCCGAGCGCACCGAGCGCACCCAGCACCTCATGCTGCTCGTCCAGCAGGAGGCCGACGGCCACATCCGCCCGGCCCGTGTCGCCGAGCCCTGGATGGGCCGAACGGACACCACGTACCCGTCCATCGGCGACGGCCCGGGGCGGCGTGCCGCACTGGTCCCCCTGCGCTCGACCGAGCACCGCCCGCTGCTCGCCGGCGTACTGCCGGACACCGACGGCGTCGTACGGGCCCGCTGGCGCACCAACCCGACCCCGGCCGACGAACGGCAGGCCCTGCTGCACTCATTGCGGGTCGGGGACGCGGTCACGGGTGTGGTGTCGAGCGGACTGAACGACGTCGGGGTGTACGTGGACCTCGACCACCCGCAGGGCTGGGCCCTCGGCTTCCTGCGCGTTCCCGAGATGTCCTGGGAGCACTTCGATTCGGTGGACGAAGTCGCCCCGATCGGCCGGAAGATCTGCGCCCAGGTCCTCCACGTCGACTTCGGGGACGAGCAAGTGAGCCTGTCCCTCAAGGCACTCCACCCCGACCCCTGGCGACTGTTCGCGGACACCCACCGCGTGGGCGACACCATCGTGGGCCTGGTCACCAAGTCGGTCCCCTTCGGGCTGTTCATCCGGCTGGCACCGGGTGTCGAGGGCCTGCTCCACCACCCCGACCCGACCGCCGGCGGCAAGGCGGATCCCGTGGCGAAGGTGGGGGACGAAGTCCTCGTCACCCTCCTCGACATCGACCTGGAGCGCCGCCGCATCCGCCTCGCGCTGGCTCAGAACTGAACCATCCGGCCGGCCGCCACCGCGGCCATCCCGATTGCTGCCGCAATGCCACGCCCGACGTGGCGGCGTACGCAGCGCAGCCACTAGCCAAGTTCCCGCCTGGCTTGATGTGTGCACTCCCGAACAATGCAACTCGCCAGTACGCAAAGATCATGCGAAGGTCTGTTCGTATGACGGGGGCGTACCGGGGGGTCTTGGTGGGGTTTGACGAGGAGTGGGCTCAGCTGCGGGCGGGGGCGACCGATCGCGCGGCCGCAGCTCCGGGTGCTGTCGCAACCGGAGCTACGGCTACGGCTACGGCTACGGCTACGGCCGCGGCCGATTCCGTGGCGGCGGCACGGGAGACGGCCGCGGCACGGCTGGCGGACTTCCGCAGTCGGGTGGCGCTCGTACCGATGGACGAGCGGGGCGGGCTCTGGACGGCCCAACTCGGCGGCCTGGACTGGATCTGCGCATTCTCGGACGAGGAGGCGCTGAGCCGCTTCGCCGTGGCGCGGGGCGAGGCCGCGCGGGAGTGGACGTACCGGCGGGTGATCGGTGCGCGGCTGTTGGACGAGGTGATACCGGCGCTGGACTTCCCGTGCGGGGTCGCGCTCGACGCTGCGGCCCCGACGGCATGGCGTTCCCCCCGATGCGCGGAATCGTTCCTGCCGCGGCCGCCCTCGACGGGCAGGTGTCGGCATGAGCGGGGACGGCGCGGACCTCGATGTCTCGAAGCAGGCACTGGGGCAGATCGCGCAGGGCATCACGGACAGCCTGGCCCAGCTGAAGGAGCTCGGGTCGGTGGGCGCGGCGAGCATGGGCGGCGGCTTCTCCGACCTGGCGCTCACCGGGATGCAGACCGGGCACGAGGGTCTGACGTCCACGCTGGGCACCTTCTGTGAGCGCTGGGGCTGGGGCGTCCGCTCGCTGGTGCAGCAGGGCAACGCCTTCGCGTGGAACGTGGGGCTGTCGGCGGGTGTGATGCACGAGCAGGACCAGTACATCCAGGGCAGCTTCAAGGTGGTGACGAACGCGGCGATGGGCAATCCGTACGCCTCCGAGCAGGACGTCATCGACAAGGACTGGGGCGAGGTCCTCTCGGACAATCCCTACACCCAGGTCAGGGACGCGGATTACAGCCGGGAGTCCTTCGACCGGTCCGCGCAGCAGGGCAACGAGGCCTGGAAGACCGCCGTCCGTGACGTGAACAGCTCCGACTTCCTCCTGTCCAACCAGATGCTCGACGCCGCCGGGCTGCGGGACGACATGGACGGCCTGGTGGACGACATGGTCGGCCCGGCACCCGAGGAGCAGCCGGGTGGTGAAGGCCGATGACGGACTGGGGACGCCTGGTCGACAAGGGCCTCGGCAAGATCGAGGAGAAGGTCGATTCGGCCACGAAGGCCGTCGGCCACGGCATCGACAGGGCCACCGACGAGGTCGGCGGCTTGCTCGACCATGCCGGCGCACACGACTGGGCTGACAAGGTCGAGGACTTCGGCGACGGCGTCGCCTCCCGTCTCGGCGCCTCGGTACGGGAGCAGGAGCTCGACGAGAGCGAGCAGGCGAACGAGCTGGTCCACGGCTCGCCTTCCGCGATACGCGAATCGGCCAAGCACTTCACGGACTTCGCAACGGCCTTCGACCGGGTCGGCCAGGGCATGAAGGCCCTCGACTCGGACCAGTGGAAGGGGCAGGCCGCCGACGCCTTCCGCGAGAAGTTCGCGATGCACCCCACCGAGTGGCTGCACGCCTCCGATGCCTGCGAGTCGGCGAGCGGCGCGCTCACCCGGTACGCGGAGACGGTGGAATGGGCGCAGAAGCAGGCCCAGGAGGCCATCGATCTCCACAAGGCGGCGGTGAAGGCGTCGAAGGACGCTCACCAAGCCCACCTCAAGAACGAGGAGGCCTACCGAGCCGCCCACGAGGCCGCGTCGAAGGCCGGCGGCGATCCCGGCCCGAAGCCGGTGGAGGGCGCCGACCCGGGTGAGCCGGCCCGCAAGCGGGCCAGGGAGATCCTGAACGAGGCCCGCAAGCAGCGCGACGACGCCGCGGCGACGGCCGAACGCACCCTCAAGGCCGCCTTGGAGCACGCCCCGGCCGAGCCCCCGCCGTCGCAGCAGCTCATGGCCGGGCTGTCCGACCACCTGGGCGCTCAGGCCGTCGAGCTCAACCACTTCGTGGGCGGGGTGGCCAAGGGCACCGCCGGCGTACTGAACTTCGGGCGCGGCCTGAACCCGCTGGACCCGTACAACCTGACGCACCCGGCCGAGTTCGGGCAGCACCTCAACATGACGCTGGCCGGCCTCGTCTCCACCGCGTCCCACCCCGAGCGCATCCCCGGCCCGGTGATCGACTCCTTCCTGAAGGACCCCAGCGAATTCTGGGGCCGCCTCCTCCCCGACATGGTCGGCACCAAGGGCTTCGGCGCTGCCCGGACCGGGGTGCGGCTCGCCGGGAACGCGGCGGAGAGCGCAGCGAGCAAGGAAGCCGCGCGGGCGGCCGCGAAGGCCGAGGCCGAGGCGGCGGCCCGCCGCAAGGCCGACCTGAAGTGCGAGGGCGACCCCGTCGACGTGGCGACGGGCCGGATGGTGCTGCCGCAGACCGACCTGGTCCTCCCGGGCTCGCTGCCGCTCGTGTTCACCCGGACGTTCGAGTCCTCGTACCGCGCGGGCCGCTGGTTCGGCCCGACCTGGGCGTCCACGGTCGACCAGCGCCTGGAGATCGACGAGGAAGGCGTGATCCTCGTACGCGAGGACGGCAGCCTGCTCGTCTACCCGCATCCCGAGCCCGGGACCCCCGTACTTCCGGGCCACGGCCAGCGCTGGCCGCTCACCCTCGACGCGGACGGCGGATACACGGTCACCGACCCGGAATCCGGCCACGTCCGCCACTTCACGGACGAGGGCCTCCTCACCCAGCTCGACGACCGGGGCGGCGCCTGGATCACCTTCACCTACGACGAGTCCGGTACCCCGACGGCCCTGTCCCACAGCGGCGGCTACGAGCTGCGCCTCGCATCGTCCGAGGGCCGCATCACCGGCCTGTCCCTCGCCGACGGCACCGACATCCTCCGCTACGCCTACACGGACGGCCACCTCACCCACGTCACCAACTCCTCCGGCCGTCCCCTGCGCTTCGGCTACGACGCACTCGGCCGCATCACCTCCTGGACCGACACCAACGACCGTCACTTCGACTACGTCTACGACGACCAGCACCGCTGCATCGCCCAGTCCGGCACCAACGGCCACCTGAACGTCCGCTTCGCCTACGGGGACGGCTTCACCACCTACACCGACTCCCTCGGCAACGAGACCCGCTTCCTGGTCAACGACCGCGCCCAGATCACGGCCGAGACCGACGCCACGGGCGCCACCACCCACCTCGCGCACGACGCGTACAACCGCCTGCTGACCCGTACGGACCCGCTGGGCCACACGACCCGCTACGTCTACGACGAGCAGGGGCGGCTCACCACGGTGCTCCGCCCGGACGGCCGCGAAGTGCGCGCCGAGTACGACGCGCTGGGCCTGCCGGTCAAGGTGGTCCGCCCGGACGGCCGGGTCACGCACTCGACGTACGACGCCCTCGGCAACCTCACCTCCGCGACCGATCCGTCCGGCGCCACGACCCGCTTCACCTACGACACCCGCGGCCACCTGGCCTCGGCGACGGACGCCCTGGGCGCGGTCACCACGGTCCGCTGCGACCCGGCGGGCCTCCTCGTCGAGGTCACCGACCCCCTCGGCGCGACGACCCGCTACACCCGCGACGCCTTCGGCCGCCCGACCGCCGTCACCGACCCCCTCGGCCACACCACGCGCCTCACCTGGAGCGTGGAGGGCCGCCTGCTCCGGCGGGACACCCCCGACGGCGGCACGGAGTCCTGGACGTACGACGGCGAGGGCAACTGCACCAGCCACACCGACCCGGTGGGCGGGGTGACGCTCTCGGAGTACGGCGACTTCGACCTCCTCACGGCCCGCACCGGCCCGGACGGCGTGCGCCACTCCTTCACCCACGACACCGAGCTGCGCCTCACCAAGGTCACCAATCCCCAGGGCCTGACCTGGACCTACGCCTACGACCCGGCGGGCCGCCTCGTCTCCGAGACCGACTTCGACGACCGCACCCTGACCTACGGGTACGACGCGGCCGGCCGCCTGGCATCCCGTACGAACGCACTCGGCGCGACGACCACGTACGAGCACAACGCCCTCGCCCAGATCCTCCGCAAGCACACGGCGGACGGCGTCACGTCGTACGCGTACGACGCCTTCGACGAGCTTGCCCGGGCGGTCTCGCCGGACGGCACGGCCCTGACCCGTCAGCGCGACACGTACGGGCGCCTGATCTCGGAGACGGTGGACGGCCGCACGCTCTCCTACACCTACGACACGCTGGGCCGCCGCACCGGCCGCACCACGCCCACGGGCGCCCGGTCCCACTGGACGCACGACCCGGTCGGCCGCCGCACCCAGCTGACGACCTCGGGCCGCACGATCACCTTCGAGCGCGACGCGGCGGGCCGGGAGCTCACCCGCACCATCGGCTCGGACCTCGACCTGGTGCAGGCGTACGACCCGCTGGGGCGCCTCACCGACCAGCACCTCGTCGGCCAGGACGGCCGCACCCTCCAGCGCCGCGGCTACAGCTACCGCGCCGACGGCGCCCTCACCGCGATCGACGACGCGCTCGCCGGTCCCCGCACCTTCACCCTGGACGCGGCGACCCGGGTCTCGGCGGTGGACGCCGCCAACTGGTCGGAGCGCTACGCCTACGACGACGCCGGCAACCAGACGTCAGCCTCGTGGCCCACCCGCCACCCGGGCGCCGAGTCCCAAGGCGCCCGGACCTACTCCGGCACCCGCATCACCCGCGCCGGCGCGATCCGCTACGAACACGACGCGCTCGGCCGGGTCGTCCTGCGCCGGCTGACCCGCCTCTCCCGCAAGCCGGACACCTGGCGCTACGAGTGGGACGCGGAAGACCGCATGACCGGGGTCACCACCCCCGACGGCACGCGCTGGCGCTACCGCTACGACGCCCTCTCCCGCCGCACGGCCAAACAACGCCTCGCCCCCACGGGCGAGGTGGCGGAGGAAACCCTCTTCACGTGGGACGGCACCACCCTGTGCGAGGAGACCACCGGCCCGGTCACCCTCACCTGGACCCACCACGGCCTCCACCCCCTCACCCAGGCGGAACGCGTCCTCGGCACCACCGACGACCGCTTCTTCGCCATCGTCACGGACCTCATCGGCACCCCGAGGGAACTGGTCGACGAGTCCGGCACCATCGCCTGGCGCGCCCGCTCCACCCTCTGGGGCTCCACGACGTGGACCCGCAACGCCACCGCCTACACCCCCCTCCGCTTCCCGGGCCAGTACTTTGACCCCGAGTCCGGCCTCCACCACAACTACTTCCGCACGTACGACCCCGAAACGGCCCGCTACCTCTCCCCGGACCCCCTGGGCCTCACCCCGGCCCCGAACCCGGCCACGTACGTCCACAACCCGCACACGTGGTCGGATTCCTTGGGGCTCAGCCCGTGCCCGAAGGAAAAATGGGAAGAAAAGGCCGACTTCTCAAGCCAGAAGACAATGAGCAAGAAATATCACGCCCATGCGGGCGACTTCCTCGACAACCCTGGAAACCTGAACGGCAAGAACCTCAAGCTCTTCGAGGAAGCGCTACGAAAGCACATACTGGAACCCGATACCAAGATATACAGGTTTCACTACCGGAAGGCCGGAGACGCAGCCATTGGATTCATCGACCCAAACTCTCTGAAGATGGTAATGCTGCGTCCGGACGGAAAATTCTGGAGCGCATACCGCCTAAGCGACGGGCAGTTCTCCGACATTGTTGAAAAAGGGTGGCTATGGTGACGGCGAGGGACGGCGATCCAAGGGATTCCGATGGTTCGAGGGCTCAGCCTTACGACAGGACTGCAGCTCGCCAGAGGCAGTGGAAGAGTGCTGCAGAGGTTCCTGCGGATTCGGCAACCGGACAGCAATTGCACCTCATGAGGGAATTGTCTCGCGATGAGATCCAGCCGGAGAAGTTCGCCAAACTATGGCTGGACTCGCGAAGGAAAGCCCTGAAAGAGGAGGAGCGCACCGGCGAGCATCTTTCTCGATGCCTCAACCAAGTCTTCTACGCGCTGGACGAATATCCGATCGATCCAAGCCTTCGAGAGGTCGGCGACGTCACGGATGCAGAGCTCCTCGAAATCGTAATTCAGATGCTCGACCGAATCGATCAAGCCGAAAAATAGAGAGACCCCGCCGTCGCTCAGATCGCCGCAGCGAGTGGGCCGGGACAACCCCTCGCATCCACAGGCCGCACCCCGGCCAGAAGAACTGCGGGTGGCGGCGGCGCGCGTGCACGCCCCGAGCGCGGCACCGCGGCCGCCACCCCGCGACCCGCACTCGTCAAGGTGGGTCCTTGGCGTCCCCTCGCGTCGAATCGCTCCACACCAGGGTGATCAAGATGTGACGGAACGTCAACACCTCGTTAGAGGTACACGTGTGGTTCCCGTGCGGAGGGGTGAATTTTCGACGGGCCGTCCGTGGCGCAGTCCGACGTCGATTTCGCCGCGCGGTCGATCTCGCACCAGATCCGCTTGCCCGCGCCCTCGCGCTGCCAGCCCCAGCGGTCCGCCAGGCCGTCCACCAGTTCCAGGCCGCGCCCGCCCGTGTCGTCGCCGGCCGCCCGTCGGCGGGCCGGGGCTCGGTCGCTCGCGTCGGCCACCTCGACCCGGACCCCCGGGCCGCCGAACAGCATCCGCAGGACGGCCGGACAGCCCGTGTGCACGACCGCGTTCGTGACCAGCTCGGAGATCAGCAGGATCAGCGTCTCGGCGAGCGGCTCGTCGTCCCCTATGCCCGACCCGGCCAACCGGGACCGGGCCCACCGGCGGGCCCGGCCGACCTCGGCGGGGTCCGCTCCCACTTCCAGCTGAACCTGAAGCACCTGCACCGCTCACACCATCCGAACCGGCGGACACTTCGCCTCGCGACAGGACGGGATCACCCAGTGTGATCCCCTTGCCGAGCAGCATGGTTGACGTACAGTCACCACAACAACCGCTTCGGGCATATTCCCGCGCGAAGGAGTAGGCGTGGTGCATACTGTGCGACGCCCGCGCCGCTCAACCGCTCGCATCGTGGGAGCGTACCGGAGCAGGCCCCCGCGTCCGGGCCGCACGGGGGCGAGCGAAGGACACAAACCGATATCAACTCTCTGTAATCGGACATGCGTCCTCCGCCGTCCTACCCGTAGCCTCCCTTGCCCCCTTGTGACAGTCGGCTACCGGGCGGAAGAGAGCAGTTCCGCCGCCAGCACCTCCTCCGCCTCCCCCGCCGTCCGCCACTGCTCGGCCCGCACCCACGCCCGCTTCAGGTGCAGGTGCACGTCCGCCTCCCACGTGAAGCCCATCCCGCCGTGGACCTGCAGGCAGTCCCTGGCGCCCCGTACCGCGGCCTCGTCCGCCAGGAGCTTCGCCGCCGCCACCTCTCCCGGATCCCCCGTCACGGCCGCCGCGTACACCGCCGTACGGGCCACCTCCGCCCGTACCAGCATCCGCGCGCACAGGTGCTTCACCGCCTGGAACGCCCCGATCGGCTGCCCGAACTGCTCGCGCTCCCCCGCGTACCGCACCGCCAGCTCCACCGTCCGCAGCGCGCTGCCGACCTGGAGCGCCGCCGTGAGGAGCGCCCCCTCCGAGCGGTACGAGGACACGTCCTGGTACGAAGACACCCGGTGCAGCGGCGTCAGCGGGTCCGCCGAGCGGACCGGTACGCCGGCGGGCAGCGCCGACGCGCCCAGGAGCGCGTCCGCCTCCCCCAGGTACGTCACCAGGTCCCCGCCCAGGTCGCAGGCCGTCACCACCGCCGTGCCCTGCGCCGCCCCCGGGACCACCCCGGCGGCCAGGTGCGTGGCCACCAGCGGCCCCGGCAGCAGCACCCGCCCGGCCTCTTCGAAGACGAGCACCGCCTCCGGCAGCCCCAGCCCCACACCCCCGTCGGACTCGGGCAGGCGCAGCGCGAAGAAGCCCGCCGCCCCCAGTTCCCGCCACAGGGCACGGTCCACGGAAGAACCTGGCCCCGCGTCCACCGACTTCCGCAGCGCCTCGCGCCCGTACCGGCCCGCCAGCAGGTCCCGTACGCCCGCCCGCAGGTCCCGCTGCTCCTCCGTCGGCTGGAAGTCCACGCCCCTCACCGGCCCTTCGGGAGGCCGAGGATCCGCTCGGCGACGATGTTCCGCTGGATCTGCGAGGTGCCCGCCGCGATCGTGTAGGAGAGGGACGAGAGCCGGTCCAGGGTCCACTCCTCCTCCAGCGACAGGGACGCGGCGCCCAGCACCTCCGCCGCCGCGTCGTACAGCTCCTGGCGCGCGTGCGAGTAGGCGAGCTTGAAGACGGAGCCGCCGATGCCGGGCACCCCGCCGGCGCGCTGCGCCTCGCTGACGTTCCACTGCGTGAGCCGCCACAGCGCGCCGAACTCCCCGTACAGCCGCCCCAGCCTGCGCCGCAGCACCGGGTCGTCCCAGCGCCCGTTCGCCTTGGCGGTACGGGCCAGCTCGCCCAGGGTGCGGCGGCAGGCGACGACCTCGCCGACGAAGGCGGTGCCCCGCTCGAAGGACAGCGTGACCATGGTGACCCGCCAGCCGTCGTTCTCCGCCCCGACCCGGTTGGCGACCGGGACCCGTACCTCGTCGAGGAACATCTCCGCGAACTCCGTCGACCCGGCGAGCGTGCGCAGCGGCCGTACGGTGACCCCGGGCGCATCCATCGGCATCGCCAGCCAGGAGATCCCCCGGTGTTTCGCCGCCCCCGGATCGGTCCGCACCAGCAGCTCGCACCAGTCGGCGACCTCCGCGTGCGAGGTCCAGATCTTCGACCCGGTGACCACGTACTCGTCGCCGTCGCGGACCGCCCGCGTACGCAGGGAGGCCAGGTCGGAGCCCGCGTCCGGCTCGCTGAACCCCTGGCACCACACCTCTTCGCCGCGCAGCACCGGCGGCAGCCAGCGCGCCCGCTGCTCCGCGGTGCCCTCGGCGGCGATGGTCGGGCCGGCGTGCAGCAGCCCGACGAAGTTCGCGCCGACGTACGGGGCCCCCGCACGCTCCGTCTCCTCCAGGAAGATCAGGTGCTGCGTCGGGGTGGCCCCGCGCCCGCCCGCGTCCACCGGCCAGTGCAGGCCCGCGTACCCGGCCTCGTACAGCCTGCGCTGCCAGCCGAGGTCGTACGCGCGCCGGCCCGGCCAGTCGTCCGGGGACGGCTTGGCGGGCAGCTCGGGGAGCACCTTGCCGAGCCATTCGCGCAGCCGCGCCCGGAACTCCTGCTCCTCCTCGGTGTAGGTCAGGTCCACTGCTTGCCCCGGTCCTTGGCCCGGTCCATGCCCCGGTCCTTGTCCAGGTCGAGGCCGAGCATGCGGATGGCGTTGCCGCGCATCAGCTTGTAGATCGTCTCGTCGTCCAGGCCCTTCACGTGGTCGAGGGCGACCTCCTTGGTGTGCGGGAAGGTCGAGTCGACGTGCGGGTAGTCGGTCTCGAAGGTCGCGTTGTCGCGCCCGACGACGTCCAGCGAGGCGATCCCGTGCTTGTCGCGGAAGAAGCAACAGAACATCTGCCGGTAGTAGTACGTGGACGGCGGCTCGGGGATCAGGTCGCGCACCCCGCCCCAGGCGCGGTGCTCCTCCCAGACGTCGTCGGCGCGCTCCAGGGCGTAGGGGATCCAGCCCATCTGCCCTTCGCTGTACGCCAGTTTGAGCGTCGGGAACTTGACCAGCACCCCGCTGAAGAGGAAGTCCATCATCGAGGCCATCGCATTGTTGAAGCTGAGCGAGGCCTGCACGGCGGGCGGCGCGTCGGGGGAGGCGGCGGGCATCTGGGAGCTGGACCCGATGTGCATGTTGATCACGGTGCCGGTTTCCTGGCAGACGGCGAAGAAGGGGTCCCAGTAGCCGGAGTGGATCGACGGCAGTCCCAGGTAGGTCGGGATCTCGGAGAAGGTCACCGCCCGGACGCCCCGGGCGGCGTTGCGCCGGATCTCCGCGACCGCCAGGTCGATGTCCCACAGGGGGATGATGCAGAGCGGGATCAGCCGGCCGCCGCTGTCGCCGCACCACTCCTCGACCATCCAGTCGTTGTACGCGCGCACGCAGGCCAGGGCCACCTCCTTGTCGTGCGCCTCGGCGAAGGTCTGCCCGCAGAAGCGCGGGAAGGTCGGGAAGCACAGCGAGGCCTCGACGTGGTTGAGGTCCATGTCGGCGAGGCGGGCCTTGGGGTCCCAGCAGCCGCGCCGCATCTCCCGCCGCGTGATCCCCTCCAGCGTCATGTCGTCGCGGTCGAAGCCGACGGCGGCGATGTTGCGCTTGTACGGGAACTTCAGGTCCTCGTAGATCCACCAGTCGGTGGGCGGGCCGTCGGGGTCCATGGTGATCACGTACTTGCCGCCCGTGTACGCGAGCTCGCCGATGCCGGCGGTGAGCGCCTTGGGCCCGCGGTCGCGGTACTTGGCCGGCAGCCAGACGTCGAAGAGGTGGGCGGGCTCGATCACGTGGTCGTCGACGCTGATGATCCGAGGCAGTTCCAGTTCCATGGCCGTCTCCCCAATTCCATGCCGATCTGATGGATCGTCAGAAACAAGCTAGCCCCGCCACCCCTGGACCGACAAGCGTCAGCGCTCTACGCTCTCGCTGGATCTGACTAACCGTCAGGTAAGGGTCAGCTATGGGGAGGTCTGGCATGACGTCTGGGATGACGGACACCGCGACACAGGCGGCAGAACTGAGCCGGTCCGCGACCCTGTGGGAGCTGATCGCCCGCCGAGCCGCACTGACCCCGGACGCCACCGTCCTCATCGAGGCGGCGGAAGACCCCACCACAGACCGCCGGCTCACCTTCCTGGAGCTCCGCGACCGCTCCGAACGCGTCGCCGCGGGCCTCCACGGCATGGGCGTCCGCCCCGGCACGGTCGTCGCCTGGCAACTCCCCACCCGCATCGAGACCGTGCTGCTCTCGGTCGCCCTCGCCCGCATCGGCGCCGTCCAGACCCCCGTCATCCCCTTCTACCGGGACCGGGAGGTCGGCTTCGCGCTCCGCGAGTCCAAGGCCGAGTTCTTCGCCGTCCCCGGGGTCTGGCGTGGGTACGACTACCCGGCGATGGCCGGACGCCTCGGCGCACGCGGCGTCTTCGAGGCCTACTCCGACCTCCCCGACGGCGACCCGTCCGTACTCCCCCCACCGCCCGCCTCCGGCACCGACGTCCGGTGGATCTACTGGACCTCCGGCACCACGTCCGACCCCAAGGGCGTCCTGCACACCGACCGCTCCCTGATCGCGGGCGGCTCCTGCCTCGCACACGCCCTGCACCTGACCCCGTCCGACGTCGGCTCGATGGCCTTCCCCTTCGCGCACATAGCCGGGCCCGACTACACCGTGATGCTCCTGCTCTACGGCTTCCCGGCCGTCCTCTTCGAGAAGTTCGCGATGCCCGACGCACTGGACGGCTACCGCCGCCACGGCGTCACGGTGGCCGGCGGCTCCACGGCCTTCTACTCCATGTTCCTGGCGGAACAACGCAAGAACCCGGCCGTCCCCCTCATCCCCACCCTCCGCCTCCTGGCGGGCGGCGGCGCCCCCAAGCCGCCGGAGATCTACCACGCCGTCGTACGCGAGATGGGCTGCCAGCTGACCCACGGCTACGGCATGACCGAGGTCCCGATGATCACCATGGGCGCCCCGGACGACACGGCGGAACACCTCGCCACCACCGAAGGCCGCCCCCCGGCGGGCATGTCCATCCGCATCACCACCCCGGACGGCACCCCGCTCCCCCCGAACACGGACGGGGAGGTCCGGCTCCGCGGCGAAGCGGTCTGCCGGGGCTACCTGAACCGGGACCCATCGACAGAGGTCTTCGACCAAGACGGCTACCTGATCACGGGCGACCTCGGCCACCTGACGGAAGACGGCTACCTGGTCCTCACCGGACGCAGCAAGGACGTCATCATCCGCAAGGGCGAGAACATCTCCGCGAAGGAGATCGAGGACCTGCTCCACCAACTCCCGGGCGTCGCCGACGTAGCGGTGATCGGCCTCCCCGACCCGGCCCGCGGCGAACGCGTCTGCGCGGTCGTGGAACAACCCCCGGGCGCCGCCCCCTTGACCCTCCCCCAGCTGACGGCGTACCTCCGCGCGGAGGGCCTGGCGACGCACAAACTCCCGGAACAGCTGGAACTCGTGGAGTCCCTCCCCCGCAACGAAGCCTTGCGCAAGGTCCTGAAGTACAAACTCCGCGAGCACTACGCCTGAGCCCGGCGGCCGCGCGCCGGCTCACCAGAGGCGGCACGGCGTCCCTTCATGGTGGGGCGGCCACAGCGCGGTGCCTTGGCGCGTATCCGGGAGCGGGTTCTTCTGCTGGGCACGCCTCGCATTGTGAACCATCAGCTCCACGCTCAACCGGGCTCTGCGATGCTGGAGGCCGATCGAGAGGGGCCGCAGCGATGCAGTGGAAGATCCACGGGGAACGTCCGATCTACGAAAACAAGTGGGTGAACCTGTGGCTCACCGACATCGAGACGCCGGACGGGCACCGCTGGGAACACCACGTCGTCAAGCTCCGCCACCTGGCCGTGGCCGCTGTCGTCAACGACCGCCAAGAGGTCCTGATGATGTGGCGCCACCGCTTCATCACGGACGCGTGGGCCTGGGAACTGCCCATGGGCCTGGTGGAGGCGGACGAGACCCCCGGCGAAGCTGCCGCCCGTGAAGTCCTCGAAGAGACCGGCTGGCGTCCGGGCCCGATGAAGCCGCTGATCTACGCCGAACCGGCGAACGGCATCACGGACTCCCAGCACCACCTCTTCCGCGCCGGCGGCGCCACGTACGACGGTCCGCCGACCGAGAAGAACGAGTCGGACCGGATCGAGTGGATCCCCCTGGCGAACATCCGGGGCATGATCGACCGCCGCGAGATCGTCAGCAGCGGCTCCCTGGTCGGCCTCCTCTACGTCCTGATGGACGAAGGGGTTCGCTGACCCTGCGGGGGAAGCATCGCTCGTAGACGTGCCTCGAAGGCCACCGCGGCCGGCACCTCGCGATAGGGCGCAAGCTGCTCGTAGAACTCGCGAAGGTGTCCGGCCACCCGCTCGGACGACACCGCTGCGGCGGGCACCAGCGCCTCTATCGCTGTGTGGCACGCCTGGTCGAGCTTCCCCCGCTGGAGCCGCGTACGGGCCAGCCAGAAGGCATGGAACGCCCGGCCGCGCTGGTTCGCAGGATCCTCCCGCGCCAGCGCATCCGCGATCAGCGGTTCGGCAATCGCCGCCTCGCCGAGACGGCCGTGCGCAATGCCGGTGTCCACGATGAGCTTCGGCTCATCGAAGTACGTCACCCATGCCGGGTCCGGGTCGCCCTCGTGGATGCGCTCGAACTGACTGTGAGCCTCGGAGATCGCGTGATGCGTCGCCTTCCGGTCCCCCAAGGTCGCGTGGGCGAAGGCTTCGCGCATGGCCAGCATCGCCCGTACTCTCGGCGTCGCCCCGCTGGCGGCACGGGCTTGGTCCTGGGCAGCAGACACCAGTGCAAGCGCGTCCGCCGGCTTGTCCTGGTAGGTCGCTTGCAGGCTCATGCAGGCCAGCACGTTGGCCATGAACGGATGGTCGTCAATCTCTCTGGCCAGTTGCAGAGCCTCCGAGAAGTACGCGCGGGCCTGCTGGTACTGCCGGGCGTCGAAGTACGTCCAACCCGTCAGCCGCGCCAGCTCCGCCGCGATGCCGTAGAGGCCGTTCTGTATCGGCGTCGGCCGCTGGCCCTTCAGCAGCCCTACGACGTATCGCAGCTGGCCGACGACGGCCGGTCGAAGGGTCTCCCCTCCGTGCTCGTCGTCGCGTCGCCAGTAGTCCTCGATCGAGGACCGGAGCGCCTGGAGGGTGGCAGGGCTCGGCTTGGTTCCGGCAGCCAAGGCAAGGATGCTGTCCACATCCACCCCGGGTAAGGCGGCAAGCGGCCTGAGCCCGGCAGGAGGGTTCACCGACTCCGGTGGCTCTCGCTCCTCTACGGCAAGCGCGACCGGTGTTTCCCACGCCCGTCGGGCAAGCCCGAGCATGTGCCCCGGGATGCGCAACCCGTCGGCAATCCGCTCGATCACGTCCATGTGGAGGAGCTGCCGCTGGCCCGCGATTACCTCCCCCACCCGGCTCGGCGTCAGCTCACACTGGCGCGCGATCATCGACGGATAGATGCCTGCGCGTGCCTTGACCAGGCGAAAGACCCTCGCGAAGTCACGCACACGGCACGCGTCGATCATCTCGGGATCGGTGAGCACACTTGCCGGCAGTTCCTTCGTGCGACGTGACTCGGGCATCGGGCACGCTCCGGAGGAAGACTACGGATCGCTTCAAGGTCTCAACCGACCGTGATGTTACCCAAGTTGGGTAATCCGCTGGGCCTTTCTGGTCCGTCGCCCTGATCGCGATGCTTCTGGACATGGCGAAGCGACCGAGGACGACCGCCTTGAACGATTCGGCGGGCACTCCTGACACAGAGCGAACGGCCCTCGGGAGATCCCCTGACCTGGGCATAGAACCCCGCGTCCTGATGAGCATCCGGGTATCGCGGGACTCGGGCCGGACGTGGTCGCCGAGCACGCGGGTTCTGGAAGGCGACCCATTCGACATCCTCTCCAACCCCGGCCGCTACCCCCCGTGCGAGTGCCCCCGCTGTGGCGGTACGTCGTCGTCGGCCGGTGCCCTTCGGCCGGCAACCATCACGCCGGGGGCGGCGTAGTGGTCGCCCTGGCCATCGCCGGTGATCCCAGCGCCGCTGACCGGCAACCGGCTTCCGGAACGAAAGCCCCGTTCGCTCGATCCATGGCCCAGCGCCCCCCTGTCTCCTCACAGGCCCGGAAACAGCAGGGCTGGTGAGGCACGCCCCATCGGGCTGGGCCGGCACCCGTCGGCCCTGGACTTCCAGGAAAAGGAGACACACATGGCAGCGCAGACGGAAAACCTCCTCATCGGCGTCGAGAGCCTGATCAAGGTCCAGGACCGCTTCACCGCTGCGGCGGCCGAGTCCGACTCCACCGGCACCTCCGCGGGCGACGACGGTGAGAACCGCGACGGCCTGAACCTTCCGCAGGAGTAGCCCCACCAGCACGCCACAGCACGAACCGGGGGCCCGTCATCCACGGCAGGGCCCCCGGCTCTCACTCCCATGACGCAGACCGGAGGAACACGTGGACCACCACTTCGTCACCGCGATGGAGAAAGCCCTCGACTGGGACGGCCCCGGTGAACTCGGAGCCGCTTTCGCCCGGGGAACGATCGAGAACCTTGATCTGCTCGATCGCCTGCTCAACCCCGGGAAGCTGCTGGACCTGGTGATGCGCCGCAGCGTCACCACGCCCCAGTTCCGCATCTTCCAGGGCGGCGCCGAGCTGCACCCCGGTCGCTACATCCACCCCTCTGTCACCCGGCGGGGACAGGCCATCCCCATGGCCGACATGCACCGTGTCGGCGCGCTGATGCGCGAGGGCTGCACCATGGTTCTGGACGAGGTCGACTTCTTCGACCCGGCCATGGAAGCCACCTGCCGTGCGCTCCAGTGGTGGGCCCGTGAGCTGGTGCAGGTGAACGCCTACCTGACCACCCAGGACGCCAGCGGCTTCAAGCTCCACTGGGACGACCACGACGTCGTGATCGTCCAGCTCGCCGGCCGCAAGAGCTGGGAAGTCCGCGATACCTCGCGCAAGGCGCCGATGTACCGCGACTCCGCCCCCAACTCCGAGCCCAGCGACGAGATCGTGTGGCAGGGCGTCATGGAGCCCGGCGACGTGATGCACATCCCGCGCGGCTTCTGGCACCAGGCCACCCGGGACGACCAGGGCGACGGCTACAGCCTGCACGCCACCTTCGGCATCGTGAAGCGCGTCGGCGTGAACTGGCTGGCCTGGCTCGCCGACCAGGCCCGCACGCAGGAGCTGTTCCGGTATGACCTGGACCGCTGGAACTCCCCCTGCCAGTGGGAGGGGCAGCAGCGGCTCCTGGCCGACGCCGTCGCCGAGATGGCTACGAAGCTGACCCCGCAGGACTTCTTCGATGCCCGCGAGCGGGAACGCCTGGCCGCCCGGCACGTCCCGGCCACCGGCCTGTTCGGCAAACCCGTCGGCGTCGTGTGCGTCACCGACTTCGAGCCCGTGATCGAGCAGCAGACCGACACCGTGGACGTCCTCGCGGCAGGCAAGAGGCTCTCCTTCTCCGGCAAGGCATACCCCGCCCTCGCGCTGCTGCTGAGCGGCCACCCTGTCAACATCGCCGACGCTGCCGAGAAGACCGGCGTGGACGTGGAACAGCTCGCCGAGATCCTGCTGAAGGAGGAACTGTGCACGGAGGTGACCCCCGCCTTGTCCTCGGCCTACACCGGTCTCGTCACCACCGGGACATCCTGACGGCCGCACTCGACCTCGGCGTCACCGCCCTGGACACCGCGGCTCCCTACTTCAGCTTCCGCTCACACACGGCGCTGGCCGAGACTGCGGCCGATCTCCTGCCGAAATTCACGCTCTCCACAAAGGTGGGCATCTTCCCGAGCGCGCAAGGCACTGAGCACTCCCTCGACCCGGGCCGGCTGCGCCTGGCCGTCGAGAAGGCGGCCCGGGAGCTCGGCAGGGAACCTGACACCGTGCTCCTCCACAACCCCGAACGAAGCATCACGGATCTTTCCCCTGCCGATGGCCACGCCCTCCTCGGCAGCGCCTGCACCACCCTGGCCGATGCTGCCCGCGATGGTCTGTGCCGGGCCTGGGGTGTGGCCTCCTGGGACCCCAGACCGCTCGGCATGGTCCGGGTGGACGACCTACCGTCTCCGGACGTCCTCATGGTCCGGGCCGGGTTCCTCGTGGGCATCGACCTCCTTGACGCCACCACCGTCCTGCGCGCCGTCTGGCAGGCGGGCGAAACCTGGGGCATGAGCCCCTTCGGTGGCGGCCACGGAAAGGTGTGGGAGGAGTTCGATCCTCGGCCGTTCCTGCGACCGCATCACAGGGATCTGTCCCGCATACAGGCAGCGTTCCGGACCGCGTTCCACCTGCCCAGCGCTACCGCGGTGGCGGTCGGTACCGACGACCCTGGCCACTTGGCTGAGCTGGTCCAAGCCCTGGGCGCCGAGGTGGATACCGCCGCTGTCGGTCAGTACCTGCGGGCCCTCCACGGGCACCGTCAGAGCTGAAGCTCGGCCACCAGGCGCTCGGCCTCCTTCTGGGCCGGTGCCAGCAGAGGGTCCTCCTCGTACGCGTGGGGTCCGACGATCTTCGACAGGAAGAACAGCGACATCAGCTTGCCGTCCCGGCTCTCCAAGTCCGCACGCCGTTCCTGGCAGACGCGGTCCGCGAGCGTCGGGACGGCCAGCGCGTTACCCCACAGCGTTGCAGCGTCCAAGCCCCGGGGCGCCATGCCCCAGTCCTCCCAATCGATGATGGAGAACTCCGGTCCCATCACGTTGGCCCAGGTCAGATCGGCATGAGCCGGCGCCCACCGCCCGATCCGCGTATCGGCCACGTTGGGAAAGACCTCTCCGAGCGTGTGCGTCACCAGCTCCTGGGTGATCGTCACCGTGTCCGGCGTCGCGGCCCTCGGCGTCTCCTGTGCGGCAAGCGCGTCCAGCGAAGCGTTCAGCGCCTCCCACCACGCGTCCGGCAGGCCCGGGTCTTCGAGCGCCAAGGCGCCCTTGCCGACAGGCGGCGACGCAATCAGCTCCAGCTCGTCCGCGCGCCACATCACCGGCTCGCCCGGCTCGCGCCACGCCACGCCCCGGTACCACTCGGGCATCGCGACCCCTTGCAGCACAGCCGCAGCCTCGGTCCCGTTCCAGCCCTGCGGGCCGATCCGCTCGAATCCCCGCCGCTCGATACGTACCCACGTACCCCGCTCCGTACGGCCGCCCAAGGAACGGCGCTTGCGTACCAGCGCCTGCCGATCCAACCGCACATGCAGGGCCTCTTCCACGCGCTCCAGCACGTCTTCCACCGGCTGACGGCGCAGATCCACCTGGGCAGCAACGGGCAGGGATCCAGTCATCACGACCTCCTCGGCGAACGGACGACCGTAGCAGGAAGAGGCCCGCCGACACGATCCGTCCGTCAACATGGAGGACATCAACTTCTGCCCCGTCGCTGGCCGTTGCAAGAACGAGCCCGTCTGACCCTCACGGCCGGCCGGAGCGGCATTGGTCGGTGTCCTGTTCGGGTTGGGGCCCAAACCACCGCGTGGCGCCCTTGACGGCACTGTCCATGACCAGCCCCGACGGCCGCCGGACGCTGAGACGTGCGAAGCGCGTAGCGATCTGACGCGTCCGCCCCGCCTGACCGGTCGCCAGCTCGGTCTGGCCGCCGTCTGGTGGAGCTTTGGCCCGCCCCCGGCCCCGGGGTCGCCCCCCTACAGCCGGCTCAGTGACGCCGCCGCGAACAGGACGTCGCGGATGGCCTCGCGGTCGCCGTGCTGGCCCACCGCCGCCTCCTCCGGGGAGATGTGGCCCGCGGCCAGCTGGCAGAACTCGATGCCGTCCAGGGCGATCTCCGCCACCGTCCGCTCCGGCGACGGCTTCGCCGCCGGCGAGTCCAGCGCGATGTCCCAGCTGCCGCCGCCCGCGCCCTCGATCTCCAGGTGCAGGGTCCGGCCGGGCGCGCCCGCCGCGACCAGGCCGCGCGCCGGGGCCGCCAGGCCGTCGCGCCGACGCTTCGCCAGGGCCTCGGGCAGGAGCCGCGCCGCCAGGTCGATCATCCGGTGCAGGTGCGGCCCGGACGGCGGCTCGTACGGGTAGTCCACCGCCTCCGCGATGTCCCACGCGTGCACCCAGCACTCGAAGGCGCGCTCCAGGAACGCGTCCCCGAGCGGCAGCGCGAAGTTCCCGTAGTCCACCGCCAGCTCGGCGACGCCGCGGCCCGCGAAGGAGACCGTACGCACCAGCGTGTGGCCCTGTTCCCGCCACGGTTCGCGGACCTGCCGCGTGGCCGGGTACGCCGCGGCGCTCCAGAAGTGCTCAGTGCGTACGGTCGGACCGCCCCGCGGAGCGTTCGGCCCCAGCGGGTCGTCCAGACCCAGCGCGCTGGCGATCAGCCCGTCCACGGTCAGCAGATGGCCGATCACCCCCGCCACCGTGGTCCGCTGCGACCGGCGCCGTTCCTCCTCGAACCACTTGAGCCGCACCGGGGTGTGCCATTCCGAGTCCCCGAAGTCCTGGAGCAGCGCGTCGAGCCGCGCCGTCTCCGTGTCGTACGGGCTCGCCCACGCCGGCACCGGGATACGGGCCGGCCGCTTGCCCAGGCAGTCCTCCAGCACGCGCGAGCGCAGCAGCGGCTTGAGGTCGAGGTTCTCCTCCGGGTGCAGCAGCCCCACCGCGTCGCGCAGCCGCAGCGCCTCCTCGGCGCAGGGCGCGCACTCGGTGAGGTGGTCCTCCACCGCCTGGGTCTCCTCGGCGGAGCAGGCGGCCAGCGCCCACGCGCCGAGCAGGGACTTCAGTACGGCGTGCGAGGGCGGCGACAACGGCTGCGGCACCGCCTTCGGCCTCGGCACCGCCTTCGGCTTCATCTCGGGCGTCGAGTTCATCTCGGACTGCGGTTCGTACTCCGGCCCGGACTTCGGCCCGGACTTCGGTTCCGCCGGGGGCAGCGACTTCGGTGCGTGCCCCGGGTCCAGGTCGTCGGCGGCACCGCGCGGACCCGGTATGCGCGCCCCGCCGCCCGGCCGCTCGTATCCGTCGTCGGGTGACTCGGCGGGGCCGTTCATCGAGGGGTTCCGTATTCGCGCGGGCCGTATCCGGACTGGGCGGCGTCCTCCTGCGGGAGGGCGTTGGCGGTCGACAGCAACTGGAGTCCGAGCCGCAGCCGGCGGCGCGCCTCGTCCTCGCTGATCTGCAGGTCGGCGGCGGCCTGCCGGTAGTCGCGCCGCTGGAAGTAGGCGAGTTCGAGCGCGGCGCGCAGCGGTGCGGGCATGGAGGTCACGATGTAGTCGGCGCGGGCGGCCGCGTTGGCGCTGCGCACCTTCTGCTCCAGTTCCTCGCGGGAGCCCCGGCCCAGTTCGGCCTGGCGCAGCCGGGCCACCGCCTGGCCCTGGGTGATGCGGGCGACCCAGGAGCGCATGGAGCCCTGCTTGGGGTCGTAGGCGTCCGGATTCTCCCAGATGTAGCCGAAGACCTCGCGGGTGATCCGGTCCGCCGCTTTCTCGTCTCCCAGCACCCGGTGCGCCAGGCTGTGCACGAGCGAGGCGAAGCGGTCGTACAGCTCCCCGAGCGCGGCCGCCTCGCCGCGGGCGAGGCGCTGCTGCATGCGGCGGTCCCAGCGCGGTGGTACGTCCTTCGGCATAAGTGCCCCCAGCCGTGTGTCGACGCATCGAATGTAGTGGGCACATGGCGGTTCGCGCCCGTTTTGGGAGAACCTCGCCCTGGAAGAGCGCACTCCGTGATAGAGGCGTGGCAGGGCGTGAACGGGGGTACCCCCCAGGGCACGTGGGGACAGGTGTGCGCGCCCCACCGCGCTCCCCGTGCGCGGGTTCGATGCGGCCGTCTGCTTGACCACTTCGCTTAACGCGCAGGCCACGTAGGGCTTACGCTCCTGCCTTGTCTTGATCTGTACCCCACGCACACGTGAAGGCGGAACGCCGAACATGGACAGCGCAGAATACGAGCGCAAGATCGCCGCCCGATTCGCCTCCTTCGACCAGGACGGATCCGGCTACATCGACCGGGAGGACTTCAGCGCGGCCGCGAAAGCCGTCCTGGCCGAATTCGGCACCGCCGCCCGGTCGGACAGGGGCCAGGCCGTCTTCGCGGGCGCCGAGGCGTTCTGGCAGGGGATGGCCGGCATCGCCGACGTCGACGGGGACCAGCGGGTGTCCCGCGAGGAGTTCATCACCGGGGCGGCGAAGCGGCTGCGCGACAGCCCGCAGCGGTTCGCGGAGATCGCGCGCCCGTTCCTGCGGGCCGTGATCGCGGTGGCCGACGAGGACGGCGCCGGCGCGACGCCGGCGGCCACGACCCGGGTCCTGCGCGTCCTGGGCACCCGGCCCGAACTGGCCGCCCAGGTGGCGACGGCCCTGGACACCGACGGCGACGGCCGCATCTCGGAGGAGGAGATCCTGGCGGCGTTCGCGGGCTACTGCGGCGTGGAAGCCCCCGACGCGTAACGCCTGCGGCGCGCTCGGCCACCAACGGCGGGGCTCCGGGGGCCGCCGCCCCAGCCCACCGGGCCAGATCCAGCCTCGCCGGCGTTTGAGGCGCGGGGTCTGGGGCGGAGCCCCAGTCACCCGCGCCGCAGCACCCGCACCCGGCACACGCACCCGCGCCGCAGCACCCGCGCCCCCCGGCACCCGTGCCCGCAGCGCCCGCACCCGCGCCCGCACCCGTGCCCGTGCCCGCAGGCGGAGCCGGCGGAGCCGCTAAGCGAAGACCACCGTGCGCGCGCCGTTCAGCAGCACGCGGTGCTCGCTGTGCCACTTCACCGCCCGCGCCAGCGCCTGGCACTCCACGTCGCGCCCGACGGCCACCAGCTGGTCGGGGGTGACCTCGTGGCCCACCCGCTCGACCTCCTGCTCGATGATCGGCCCCTCGTCGAGGTTCGCCGTCACGTAGTGCGCGGTCGCGCCGATCAGCTTCACACCGCGCGCGTGCGCCTGGTGGTACGGCTTCGCGCCCTTGAAGCTCGGCAGGAACGAGTGGTGGATGTTGATGATCCGCCCGCTCATCTCCTTGCACAGGGTCTCGGACAGCACCTGCATGTACCGCGCCAGCACCACCAGCTCGACGTTCTCCGCGCGCACGAGCTCCAGCAGCTGCGCCTCCGCCGCCGCCTTCGTGTCCTTCGTCACCGGGATGTGCACGAACGGGATGTCGTACGAGCCGACCAGCTCCGCGAAGTCGGTGTGGTTGGAGACCACGGCCGCGATGTCGACGGGCAGGGCCCCGATCCGCGTGCGGAACAGCAGGTCGTTGAGGCAGTGCCCGAACTTGGACACCATCAGGATGATCCGCATGCGCTCGTCGGAGCGGTGGATCTGCCAGTCCATCCGGAACGAGTCGCCGATCGCGGCGAAGCTGGCGCGCAGCTTCTCCACCGTCACCGCGGGCTCGGCCTCGAAGTGCACCCGCATGAAGAAGAGCCCGGTTTCCCGGTCTCCGAACTGCTGGCTGTCCACGATGTTGCAGCCGGTCATGAAGAGGTAGCTCGACACGGCGTGCACGATGCCCTGCTTGTCGGGGCAGGACACGGTCAGGACGTACTGGGACTGAGGCTCGGACTGAGGCTGCTGGGCCTGGGCCTGGGAATGCGCGTCGCTCATGACCGCACAGCCTTTCACACCGCGCGGGTGAGGATCCTCAGAACTTCCAGCGAGGTCGGCCGGACATCCGGGTCGTCTCCGTCCGCTTCCGCCAGCCGTACGTGCGCCTCGCGTGCGGCGCGCACCGCCTCGGGCCACGCGTGGTGCTCCAGGTAGGCGGAGACGGGGGCGTCGGGGCCGACCTGGTGCATGATCCGGAGCACGCGCAGCACGGCGAGGTCGACGAGGGTCGCCTCCTGCGAGTCGCGGAAGACCGTGCCGACGTACTTCTCGGCCGACCAGCTGTCGAGCCAGGTGTCCTCGACGAGCCGGTACACGGCGTCGGTGACGTCCCCGTACCCTTCGTCGCCGGCCAGCCAGGTGTCCTCGTGGAAGGCCGGATCGGAAAGCATGTGCAGCGCCGAGCGCACGTTGCTGCGCCAGCGCCACCACGGCATGTCATTGAGGGGCATGCCGCCCATGGTGGAGGAGCGGCCACCGCGTCGGGAAGAGTTCTTCGAACCTTGGGCGAATGTCACGCTTTCGATCGTACGTTCCTGTTCAGCGCGATCTTGAGGCGCCCACGGGCGGCGGCACGTACGACGGCACCTTCGACGACAGCCCCGACCCCGCCCTCGCCCCCACCCTCGCCCCCACCCTCGACGGCACCCCGTAATTCACCTGGGCGTCACCGAATGTTGTGTCCATCTCACTCGACAGTTACCGCAGGAGCGGAATGGTGCATGGACATGACCATCTCGCGACGCGCAGCAGCCCTCTCCCGCACGTTCGTGGCCACGGCGATGGGTGCATGTCTCGTCGCCGGGTGCGGGGTGCTCCCCGGAGGCCCGGGGGGCTCCGGGGGGACCATCACCGTCATGACCTTCGCCCCTGAAGGCACCAAAGCGACCAACATGCCGGGAATGATCGGTATGGCCAAGGCGTACGAGCGCTGGGTCAACGCCAAGGGCGGCATCAACGGCCACAAGCTGCGCGTCCTGACCTGCAACGAGAAGAACACGCCCACCGGCGCCGCCGACTGCGCCCGCAAGGCCGTCGCCGAGAAGGCCGTCGCCGTCGTCGGCTCCTACAGCCAGCACGGACGCGCCTTCATGGCCCCGCTGGAGACCGAGGGCATCCCCTTCATCGGCGGGTACGGGGTCTCCGCCGAGGAGTTCCAGTCCCCCCTCTCCTACCCGGTCAACGGCGGCCAGCCCGTCCTCATCGCCGGCGCCGGCCACCAGCTGAGCCGCGCCTGCGACCAGGTCGCCCTGGTCCGCCCCGACACCCTCGCGGGCGACACCCTGCCCGTCCTGCTCAACGCGGGCCTGCGGGCCAACAAGATGGCCGACGCCTCCGACATCCGGGCCGCCGAGGACTCCGCGGACTTCGTGCCGCAGGCCCGCGAGGCCATCGCCCACACCACCGGCAGCGGCAAGGAGAAGGAAAAGGAGAAGGGCTGCGTGACCGCGGTCCTCGGCGAGCGCACCGAGACCTTCTTCGACGCCTTCCGCCGCACCGACGCGCAGCGCAGGAAGCCGCAGATCTCCTCGGTCCTGGGCAGCCTCAGCCAATCCCTGATCGACCGCACGGGCGGCAAGGAGAGCTCCTTCGAGGGCGCGTACGTCACCAGCTGGTACCCGGTGGCCACCGATCCCCTCTGGGAGCCGATGCGGAAGGTGGTCGCCGACTACGCCTTCGGCGACGACGCGGTCGACCCCGACGACAGCGGGACGCAGACCACGTGGATCGCGTACACCGTGCTGACCGAGGTCCTGAAGCACGTCAAGGACGACGGGGACATCACCGCCCGCAAGCTGAAGCGGTCGCTGAACGAGTCGCAGGCCGTCAAGACCGGCGGCCTCACCCCGGACCTGAGCTGGCGCTACCAGGACATGCGCGCCGTCGCCGGCTTCCCCCGCATCGTCAACGGCCGCGTCAGCTTCCAGATCGTCCAGGCGGGCCGCCTGGTGGCACAGCCCGGCGAGCTGCCCCTGGACATGACCCCGACCCTGGAACAGGCCCCGCGGGCGGCGTGACCCGCGGCCGGCGTCGTCACAGCTGGGACTTGTCGCGCTTGGTGAGGCCGTACTTGGCCGCGATCGTGTTCCACATGCCCGCGGCCGACTCCTTGGCCTTCGTCGCCTCGCCGCTCGACTTGTTGCCGTCGGAGGCGTTCTTGCTGGCCTTGGCCTTGCCGTCCTTGCACTTGTCGTCTTCGACGTCCTCCGCCCAGGCGGCGTAGCTGTTGTCGGCGTCCGCGGAGGACTGCCAGGCCTTGGTGAGGGCCGCGGACAGCTTCGCGTGGTCCGGGAGCTGATCCAGCTTCAACTCCTGGAGGCGGGTGACGAGTTCCTCGCGCTGGCGGGCGGCGTCGCGCAGGTCGGCGGCCGCCTGGTCGAGGTTGGCGCAGCCCTTGATGTCCTCCACGGCCTTGATCACCGCGGCCCGGCTGTCGTTGCTGTCCGCGAGGAGCTTGTCCAGCTGGACGGCCTGCGGGCGGGCCGGGTCGACCGGGGCCTCGCCGCCGGGCGCCGCGGAACCGCCGCTCGCGGGCGGCGCGGCGGCCACCGCGCCGGGATCGTTGTTCTGCGGCTTGTCGTCGCCGAGCAGCGAGCCGACGCCCAGCCCGACGACGGCCAGGCCGATGACGACCGCCGCGATGATCGCGGCCGAGACCTTGCGGGGGGCCTCCGGCGGTGGGGGCGGGGGCGGGGCGTACTGCTGCTGCGGGTGCGGGTGCGGCTGCGGCTGCTGCGGGTGCGGGTGCGGCGGTACGGGGCCCTGCGCGCGCGGCGGGTAGGGGCGCGGCGGCGGCCGGCGCAGCACGGGCTCCTGTACGGGCGGCAGGTGCTGGGTGTGCCCGTCGGCGGCGGCGTCACTGCGGAACAGCCCGTCGAACGCGTCGGGCGCGGCGGGGACGGCGGAGACGGGCGGTATGAACTGCGTGGCGGCCTCTGCGTGCGGGGCGGCCGGCACGGGGGCGATGAACTGCGTCGCGGCCTCGTCGTGCGGGGCGGCCGGCACCGGAGCGATGAACTGCGTGGCCGCCTCCTCGTGCGGGGCGGCCGGCACCGGAGCGATGAACTGCGTGGCCGCCTCCTCGTGCGGGGCGGCCGGCACGGGCGGGATGTACTGGGTGACGGCCTCGGGCAGCGGCGGGTAGCCGTAGCCGTGCGGATCCCCCGGCCCCTCGTAGCCGGGCCCCACCACGTGCCCCGGCACGTCCTGCGGATAGCCGTACGCGGGCCCGCCGGGCTGCGCCTGCGGCTCCGGCGACTGCTCCGGGTACGCCGGATATCCGGACGCCGGGTCCGGACCCCACGGGGCACCCGGCTGGGGGGCGCCCCCTTGTCCGCTCTGCGTCACCGGGACTCCTTCTGCGCTAGCCCGAACGTATGCAACCGTGCGGTCACGCTACCGGGTCACCCCCCACCCCGGTCAGCCCACCCGGCCCGTCCAGCCCCGCCGGCGTTCGAGGCGCGGGGTCCGGGGGCGGCTGGATTCCGCGCCCCGGCAGCCGGGCCGCGAGGCCGATGCCCGGGGGGCGGGGGGCTTCGGGGCGGGGCGGGGCCCCTCCGGGACGTCTCCTCGGCTCGCGAACCCCGAGCCGGACCGGCCTGCTGATCGGCGGTGGGTTCGCTCGACCTGCGGGGACGCCCCGGAGTGCCCCCACCCCACGGCAGAGCCAGCCCAACCGACCCCCACACCGCCCATCCAGCCCCGCCCAGCCCAACCCGGCCCCATCCAGCCCAACCCGGCTCCATCCAGCCCCGCCCGGCCCCATCCAGCCTCGCCGGCGTTTGAGGCGCGGGGTCCGGGGCGGCGCCCCGGGGTACTTCAGCCCCGCCGGCGTTTGAGGCGCGGGGTCCGGGGCGGCGCCCCGGGGGCCGGGCTGCAGGCGAGCGCGCCGGGCCCGGGCCGCCTCGGATCAGCCCGGCCCGCCGCCAGGCGCTACGCGGCGCGGGCGTCCAGCCGGGCCCCGAACTCCCGCACCGCCGCCTCCTCCCGATAGGGATCCAGCCGCGCCCGGAAGTCCTCCAGATACTCCGTGCCCCGGTTCGAGCGGAGCCCCTCCAGCAGTTCCGCCGCCTTCGTGGCGGTCTGGCAGGCCTGCTCCACCTCCCGCTGCTGCACCTGCGCCGCCGCCAGCAGCAGCAGCCCGATGGCCCGGCGGCGCGCCTTGCCCGCGGGGAGACCACGTAGGGCCTCCTCCGCCCGCTTGCCCGCCGCGTCCGCCTGGCCCAGGTCCCGGTGGCAGTGGGCCAGCTCGTCCGCCAGGTACGCCTCGTCGAAGTGGCGGATCCACACCGGGTCGTCGCCCGCCTCCGGCTCGGCCCGCTCCAGCGCGCTCACCGCCCGCGCGGACAGCACCGCCGTCGCCCGGGAGTCCCCCAGCAGCGCGTGCCCGCGCGCCTCGGCGGCGTAGAACATGGCCTCGAGCCGCGGGCTGACCTGCCCGCGCGTCCCCTCCTGCGCGGCCCGCGCCAGTTGCGCGATCTCCCGCGGGTTGCCCAGTTCGGCCGCGAGGTGGCTCATGGACGCTGCCAGGACGTAGCCCCCGTACGCGCGGTCGCCCGCGGCCTGGGCCAGGCGCAGCGCCTGAATGTAGTAGCGCTGGGCCAGGCCCGGCTGGCCCGTGTCCACCGCCATGTAGCCGGCGAGTTCGGTCAGCCGGGCCACGGACGCGAACAGGGCCCGCCCGACGGGTTCCCGGTAGGAGCCGCCGATCAGCCCGGACACCACCGAGTTGAGGTAGTGCACGACCACCGGCCGGACGTGCCCGCTGCCGAAGCGGTGGTCGAGGTCCTTGAGCGCCTCGGTGGTCGCCTGGACCGCCTCGACGTCCGACATGCCGACGCGCGAGCCGCCGCTGCGGGCCACTTGCGTATCGGCCCCGGTGATCAGCCAGTCGCGGCTCGGCTCGACGAGCGCGGAGGCGGCCACGCTGGATCCGGCGAGGAAGTCGCGGCGGCCGACGTCGCTGCGCCACAGCTCGCAGACCTGCTCGATGGCGCCGATGACGGTCGGGGAGAACTGGAGGCCGACGCCGGAAGCGAGGTTTTTCCCGTTGGCCATGCCGATCTCGTCGATGGTGACGGTCCGGCCGAGTTTGCGCCCGATCGCCTCGGCGATGATGCCGGGGGCCCGGCCGCGCGGCTGCTGGCCGCGCAGCCAGCGGGCCACGGAGGTCTTGTCGTAGCGGAGGTCGAGGCCGTGTTCGGCCCCGCACATGTTGACGCGCCGCGCGAGCCCGGCGTTGGAGCACCCGGCTTCCTGGATGAGCGCCTGCAGCCGTTCGTTCGGCTGGCGGGCGACGAGAGGCCTGGCTGCCATGAAAACCCCCTGTGGCCGCGGGTGATCGTTGGAATGATCACTTCCCGCCTGATGTGCGGAGAATCTTCCGCTCTGCGTCGTGTCGCTACCCAACTCCAGCGCCCCGGCCTCCCACGCGCCCCCACGCGTGCATCAGTGCGCCCCGTATGCAGGATCGATGCACCGCCCACCGGCCGGTTTATGCCCGTAACCCCGGGTGACCCGGGTAGTTGTGATGGGCGTGGAAGAGACCATCGGAGTCACGGCGACCGCACCCATCCCCAAGCAGCGCGGCGAACTGCTGCTGGACCATGCCGTGCGGTACGCGGAAGAACGGCACTGGGATGTCTTCGCCGGCACCTGGTTGGAGGCCGGAGACGGCCGGGAGCTGTGCTCCTGCGGGGCGGCGGACTGCCCGGCGCCCGGCGCGCACGCGGCGGTGAAGGACTGGGCGGCGCACGCCACCGGCAGCGCGGTGCAGGTGCGGCGGATCTGGGCGAAGCACCCGGAGGCCTCGATCCTGCTGCCGACGGGCCGGACGTTCGACGCGCTGGACGTGCCGGACTCGGCGGGATTCCTGGCGCTGGCGCGGCTGGAGCGGATGCAGCGCACCCTCGGGCCGGTCACCCTCACGCCCGACCACCGGATGCTGTTCTTCGTCCTGCCGGGCGCCGGCGTCAAGGTGGCGGACCTCGTACGCAAGCTGGGCTGGTCGCCGACCGGGCTGGACCTGGTCGCGCGGGGCGAAGGCGAGTACGTGGCGGCCCCGCCCACCCGCTTCGGCGGCCGGGGCGCCGTGCAGTGGGCGCGGCGGCCCACGCCGGCGAACCGGTGGCTGCCGGACACGGAGGAGCTGATCGACGCGCTCGCGTACGCGTGCGGGAGCGAGGCGGCGGCGGACCGGAAGCGGCGCCCCGCCTGACCGGTGACCGCGGACTGCGGTCTCGACCGGAAACTCATGACATAAGTAATGCTCGGGCCTCTCCCCCTCCTCCTATCGTGAGGAACGAACGACCAAACGGGGATGTAACGAGAGGCAGGCGCATGCCGGACCAGGGCGATGCGACGGGTGGAACGTACGGGACGGGTGGCGCGCGAACCGCGCCGTCCGCCGTGCGGGTGGAAGGTCTGTGGAAGCGCTTCGGCGAGCAGGTGGCCGTCTCCGGGATCGACTTGGAGCTGCCCGCGGGCAAGTTCATCGGTCTGGTGGGCCCGAACGGCGCGGGCAAGACGACGACGCTGTCGATGGTGACCGGGCTGCTGCGCCCGGACATGGGGCGGGTGTTCGTCGCCGGGCACGACGTGTGGGCGGACCCGACCGTGGTGAAGTCGCGGATCGGCGTGCTGCCGGAGGGGCTGCGGCTCTTCGAGCGGCTGTCGGGGCGCGAACTGCTCGGCTACATGGGCCGCTTGCGCGGGCTGCCGGGCGAGGAGACCGACAAGCGGGCGACGCAGCTGCTGGACGTCCTGGACCTCGCGGGCTCGCAGCACAAGCTGGTCGTCGACTACTCGACCGGCATGCGGAAGAAGATCGGTCTGGCGGCCGCGCTGCTGCACAACCCCGAAGTGCTGTTCCTGGACGAGCCGTTCGAGGGCGTCGACCCGGTGTCGGCGCAGACCATCCGCGGGGTGCTGGAACGTTACACCGCGTCCGGTGCCACGGTCGTCTTCTCCTCCCACGTGATGGAGCTCGTCGAGTCGCTGTGCGACTGGGTGGCCGTGATGGCCGCCGGCCGCATCCGCGCCGCGGGCCCGCTGGCCGACGTACGGGGCTCCGCGCCCTCCCTCCAGGCCGCCTTCCTCGAACTGGTCGGCGCGCACGGACGCCATGCGGCCGGGGACTCGCTGGAGTGGCTGGGCGGCGGCTCCGGGGCGGTCTCGCGATGACCACGCCCGCTGCCACGGCCGCCGCAACGGCCGGTTTCGTCGGCGGCGCGCCCGCTTCCACCGGCGCCCCGGTCCCGCTGACCCCGATCTTCATCCGCCTCAAGCTGTCGCTGCTGCGCAACGGGCTCAAGGGCTCCTCGAAGCGCAAGGCCGCCTACTTCACATCGCTGGCCTTCGCCCTGCTGGTCGGTTTCTTCATCACGCTCGGCCTGGCCCTGCTGCACGGGAACGCCCACGCGGGCACGGTCGTCGTGCTGCTGGCCGCGATCCTGGCGCTCGGCTGGACCTTCATGCCGCTGTTCTTCCCCACCGGGGACGAGACGCTCGACCCGAGCCGGCTGGTCATGCTGCCGCTGCGCCCGCGGGCCCTCGTGGGGGCCCTGCTCGCCTCCTCGCTGGTCGGCATCGGCCCGCTGTTCACGCTGTGCCTGGCGGTCGGCTCGGTGGTGGCCGTCGCGCGCGGCGCGGCCGGCGCGGTGGCCGCGGTGGTGGCCGCACCCCTCCTGCTCCTCGGCTGCGTGGCCCTGGCGCGGGCGGTGGCCACGGCCAACGTACGGCTGCTGACCAGCCGCAAGGGGCGTGACCTCGCCCTGCTCAGCGGCCTGCTGATCGCGGTGGGCGGGCAGCTGGCCAACTTCGCCAGCCAGCGCCTGTTCCAGGCGGGCGGCCTGACGCAGCTGGAGCCGGCGGAGGCGGTGGTGCGGTGGCTGCCGCCGGCGACCGCCGTCGGCATGGTGGATTCGGCGAGCGAGGGCGCGTACGGCGTCGCGGCCGCCCAACTGGCCCTGACCCTGGCGGCGCTGGCCGGGCTGCTGTGGTTCTGGGAGCGCAGCTTGACCAAGCTGATGGTCACGCCGGACGGTTCGACCATCGCGGCCGCCACACCCTCGAAGGACCGCGGCGCGAGCGGCTTCTGGTCGCTGCTGCCGGCCGGCCGGACGGGCGCGGCCATGCAGCGCACCCTGCGCTACGTCGTCCGCGACCCCAAGACCAAGGCCTCGTGGGTGACCGCGCTGGCGATTGGCCTGATCGTGCCGGTCTTCAACGCCTTGCAGGGCACGGGATCCGTCTACCTCGCCTGTTTCGGCGCGGGCATGCTCGGCGTCCAGATGTACAACCAGTTCGGGCAGGACACCTCGGCGTTCTGGATGGTCGCGCAGACCATCTCGACCCGGCGGGACGCGTACGTGGAACTGCGCGCGCGTGCCGCCGCGCTCGGCCTGGTCACGGTCCCGTACACGGTCCTCGTCACGGTGGTCACGGCCGCCATGATCGGCGACTGGCGCTCTTTCCCGGCGGCCCTGGGCCTGTCCCTGGCCCTGCTCGGGTCGATGCTCTGCACCGGGGCGCTGGCCTCGGCCCGCTTCCCGTACTCCATCCCGTCGGACGGCGCCTTCAAGAACGTGGCCCCGGGCCAGGCCGGGCTCGCGTGGGCGGGCATCTTCGGCGGGCTGTTCGCCTCGTCGGTGATCTGCGCGCCGGTGATCGTCCTGACGGTGTGGCTCAACGCGGGTGACCACCAGGACGTTTCCTGGATGCTGCTCCCCCTGGGCGTGGCCTGGGGCTCGCTCGCCACCTGGGCGGGCCTGCGGCTGGCGGCCCCGACGGTGGCGCGGAAGCTGCCGGAGATCCTGTGGGCGGTGAGCAAGGGCTGAGGGGCGGGGGCGGGGCCGGGTGGCGGGGCCGCGACGCTCGTCGAGGCCCCGTTGGCCGGGGGCACGCTCGCCGGGCCGTCACGGGGCGGTGGCTCTGACTCCGTCCAGGAAGGGTTCCAGGGCCGCGCGCCAGGCCGTCGGCTGGTCGTAGTGGAGGTAGTGGCCCGCGTCGGGGATCTCCGCGTACTGGCCGGCCGGGAGGACACGGACCATCTCCTGGGCCTCGGCGCGGCCGAGCTCACCGTCCAGGCCGCGGACGACCAGGGTCGGGCAGCGGACCTGCGCCAGCTCCTCCCAGTGGGCGTCGTGGACCCAGGTCTCGCGGGCCGTCAGCATCTGGCGGCGGGAGAACAGCGGACGCCAGCCGTCCGGGGCCTCGTGCATGACCTCGGCGAAGAAGGCGCCGCGGCCGGGGTCGGGGCGCTCCACCCGGGGGTCGTCCTCGCCGAACCAGCGGCGGGCCGCGTCCTGGCTGGGGAAGGGCAGCGGCCAGCGGTGGAACCAGTCCGCCCACTCCTGCTGGGAGGCTTCGCCGAGGGCCGAGGCGCGCATGTCGCAGATGACCAGGGCTTCGACCAGGTCCGGGCGGCGGGCCGCGAGCTGCCAGGCGGTGAGGGCGCCCATGGAGTGGCCGATCAGGGTGACGGGGGCGAGGCCGAGCTGCTCGATGGTGGCCTCGGCGTCGGCGACGAACGCCTCGCGGCCCAGTGCGGTGTGCAGGGCGGGGCCGGCGGCCGGGCGGTCGCTCTGGCCGTGTCCGCGCTGGTCCAGGGCCACGACCCGGCGGCGCTCGCGGAGCCAGCGGGCGGTGCCGCTCCAGTGGAAGGCACGGCCCATCAGCCCGTGCAGTAACAGGACCGCGGGGCGGGTGTCCGGCTCGGCGGCCGACTCGGCGGCGGCCGGTTCGCGGAACTCCCAGGCGGCCAGGCGCACGCCTTCGGCCCCTGTCACATCGACGCGCTGTACCACCGCAGATGCACCCCCTTCGCTCCCCGCCAGACTATCGAACCCGCATTCGAAAACGGGGTTCTCGCCCACAACACCGCTCTTTCGAGTGACCTTCCTCAAGGATTGGCCGCCGCTGCCGATGGAGATCCTTTCAACAGGGAGGCGGGCCGCTCGGGGAAGACGGTCCGAGGGGATGACCTTGAGAGCTCGGGGCTCCAGGTCACAAGGGGAGGAACGGTCCCGGCGCCGCGAGGCGCCGGGACCGCCCACACACCACAATCCCTACGGGCGAGTCGGCGCGGGCGTCAGCGCTTCGCCACGAACACGTGCGAGGCGACCTCCGAGTCCAGCTCGGCGGCCTCGCCGCCACTGCCGACCAGCACACCGCCGGGAGACTCGGTCACGCTCACCACCGCACCGGGCTGTACGCCCGCGCGCCGCAGCGTATACATCAGCTGGGCGTCCGTCTGGATCGGCTCACCGATCCGGCGCACGATCACCGTCTTGCCGTCGGTGCCCGGGTCGAGCTCGGACAGGCTGACCATGCCGTCCTCCAGGAACGGATCCGCCTCGGCCTTCTCGCCCAGCTCCTCCAGCCCCGGGATCGGGTTCCCGTACGGCGACTCGGTCGGGTGACGCAGCAGCTCCAGCACCCGCCGCTCCACCGCCTCGCTCATCACGTGCTCCCAGCGACAGGCCTCGGCGTGGACGTGCTCCCACTCCAGGCCGATGACGTCGACGAGCAGACACTCCGCGAGACGGTGCTTGCGCATCACGCGCGTCGCCAGCCGCCGCCCCTCCTCCGTCAGCTCCAGGTGCCGGTCGCTGGCGACGCCCACCAGGCCGTCCCGCTCCATTCGCGCCACCGTCTGGCTCACCGTCGGGCCGCTCTGGTCGAGCCGCTCGGCGATACGGGCGCGCATCGGGACCACACCTTCCTCTTCCAGCTCGAGGATGGTGCGGAGATACATCTCCGTGGTATCGATCAGTCCGGACATTCATGCCCCTCGGATAGCGTGCGCTGGCCCTGCCCCCAATTCTGACGCATCGGGCAGACAACCGTCCCGTGCCTACGGCCAAGACCGGTCACGGACATCTCCCGGAACTCCCCCGGACATCTCCCCACACATCCCCGGGCCGGGATTGACGTTCGTATTGACACGCCCTTGGTCCAGACCGCACGGTGAGCGGCGGACACGGACGCACCCCACCCCTGGAAGGGCCATCGGCGTATGAGCGAGAGCAAGCTGGCCGGTCAGTTCTTCGACGCGGCCATCGGCCTGCTGGAGAGGGTGCGCGACGAGGAGGCCGCCGGGATCACCGAGGCCGGCACCGTCATCGCCGACGCCGTCGCCGCCGGGAAGCGCCTCTTCGCCTTCGGCGCCGGGCACTCCTCGCTGCCCGCCATGGACGTGGTGTACCGGGCCGGCGGACTCGCCCTGATGAACCTCCTCGCCGTCCCCGGCACCGTCGGCGTCGACGTCATGCCCGCCACCCTCGGCAGCGCCCTGGAACGGGTCGACGGCCTCGCCGGGGCGGTCCTGGACAGCAGCCCCGCCTCCGACGGCGACGTCCTCGTGATCATCTCCCTCTCGGGGCGCAACGCCCTGCCCGTCGAGATGGCCATGAACGCGCGCGCCATCGGCCTCAAGGTCATCGGCGTCACCTCCGTGGCGTACGCGACCGAGACCAAGTCGCGGCACGTCTCCGGCACCTTCCTCAAGGACCACTGCGACATCGTCCTGGACAGCAAGATCGCGGTCGGCGACGCGGAGCTGAGCACCGAGGGCATCGACGCCCCCTTCGCCCCCGCCTCCACCGTCGTCACCAGCGCCATCATGCAGGCGGTCATGGCCGCGGCCGCCGGCGAGCTCGCCGCCCGCGGGCTGGAGCCCCCGATGCTGCGCTCGGGCAACGTGGACGGCGGCCACGAGTGGAACGGCCGCCTGATGCAGGAGTACGGCGACCGGATCTTCTTCCGCCACTGAGCCCCGGCCGCTGAGCCCCGGCCGCTAGGCCCCCGCCGCCAGGTCCAGGTCGGCCGCGACCCGCGCCGCGACCTCCTCCGCGTACGCCGCGTCCGCGCTCTCGAAGGCGACCCGCGAGGGCCCGCGCAGGAACGTCAGCGCCCCCAGGGTCCGCCCCCGGCTCCGCAACACCGTGCACAGCACGTGCGCCGCACCCTCCGGCCACTGCCGGGCCCGCGCCCACTCCGCGTCCGGCTCCCCGCGCGGGGCGCTCGTCCGCACCGACCCGATCCGGTCCAGCGCCTGCAACGCCGGATGCCCGGCCACGTACCGGACGGGGATCGACCCGGGCCCCCGCAGCGCCGGCGGTGACGCGGCGGACCGTACGAGCCTTCGCCGCTCGGGATCGGCCGCGGGATCCAGCACGTCGAGCAGCACGTGCTCGGCGAAGCCGGCGAGCGCGTAGTCCAGCCGTACGGCGGCCGCCTCGGCCGGGTCCTCGCACTCGGCGGCGGCCCGCCCCGCACGGTGCAGCTGGTGCGCCCTGAACCGCAGCTGAGCGGTGTCCAACTGGGCCTGCCGGGCCTCGGTGACGTCCTGGAACAGCCAGCCGACACCCAGCGGCACCGGCTCCTCCGCGAGCGGCGACGCCAGCCGCAGGAACCCGCACCGCCAGCACCTGCGCCGCACCCCCTCCGCCGTGCGCACCGACACCCACAGCTCCACCGGCGCGGGCGGCGCCCCCTCGGCGAGCACGTGCTGGAGCGCGCCCTCCAGCTCCTCCACGCCCTGGGTCAGCAGCTCCCCGAGCGGCCGCCCGAGCAGCGCGGTGCGACCGGTGCCGAAGGCGCGCGCGGCGTGCGCGTTGACGACCGCGGGCCGCAGGTCGACGTCGACGAGGACCACGCCCCACGAGGCGTCCTCCATCAGGGCCTCGCTCAGCGCGATGGACCGCTCCAGGTCGATCTGCGCGTGCACCTCGCTGAAGGCGCAGTACACCCCGGCGGGCTTCCCGTCACCACCCGGCACCCCGGCGGACTGGGTCCGTACGAGAACCCGCCCGCCGTCCTTGGTCAGCAGCGCGAACTCGTGCACCTGCCGCCCGGGCACGTGCTGGGCGGCCATGAGCCTGTCCTGCACGTCCTGCGCATCGGCGGCCCGCACCGCCCACCCCTCGAACCCCTTGCGCCCCACGGCCTCGGCGGCGGACCAGCCCAGGATCCGCTCGGCCTCACGATTCCAGTGGGTGATCACGCCGTCGGAGTCGAACGCGCACAAGGCGGCGTCCATCCCGTCCAGCAGCGCTGCGAGCAGATCGTCGGCGGTCTCGTTACGTCCGGAAGCACTCACCTGGCACCCCCTGCAGGTGTTCGCGTGTGCGGCACGTCGGATCATTCAACTGGAACGTGACGCAGCACACACCGCTTTCCCCGGATTGGGTACGAGAAATCCGGTCGGGTTTCTTTCAGGAGGCGCCGAAGAAGACGCCGTGGCCCACGACCAGGGCGACCGCACGTTCGAGTGACCTCGCCCGAACCGCCCGCCCCCGCCGTGGCCCACGACCAGGGCGACCGCACGTTCGAGTGACCTCGCCCGAACCGCCCGCACCGCGCGATCCACGGTGCGTAGCGTCCCGAGAACCACAAGAAGGGAGGTCACTCGCTCCCTCGCACGAGTGACCAGCCCCAGTCATCACGATCCGCGGATCAGTTGAGGTGCCTCGATGACTACGTTCTTTGCAGGTGAGCAGACCCACCAGGCTGTGCTTCCTCAGCAGCCTGCTCTGGAATCCGCGAGCGCAGACACCCCTGGGAGCAGGGACGAAACGGCTCACGGGCTCCCGGCCACCATGCCGGGCACCGGTCTGGAACATGGGCGAGGGGAGACCGGCGCAGTCCGCACCGGGACGCGTCGGCGACACGCCCGATCCGCTGCTTCGGCAGCGGCGACGGCAGAGACCGGGAGCGGTGACGCTCCCCGCCCGGCAGCAAGCCGGGTGTTCGTACTGGCGAAGGGGGGCGAGCCGCTCATGCCCTGCCATCCCGCCCGTGCCCGCGAGTTGCTCGACCGTGGGCGCGCCGTCGTCGCACGGCGTGCTCCCTTCACCATCCGGCTCAAACACCGGACCCGTGCGGACTCGGCCGTCGGGGGCGTGCAGCTGCGCCTCGATCCCGGCTCCAAGGCGACGGGCATCGCCATCACGGATGAACACCGCCGAGTCGGCCCGCAGGGCCGAACCGCCGTCGCCCGCCGGGGGCTGATCACGATCGAGCTCCGGCACCGGGGACAACAGATCCACCGCGGCATGATGCGACGCGCCGGATACCGCCGCCGAAGACGCTCGGCGAACCTCCGCTACCGGGCGCCCCGACACGACAACCGGTCCCGGCCGGCCGGTTGGCTGCCGCCGTCCCTGCGCCATCGCATCGACTCCACCCTGTCCCTCGTCATGCGGCTGTGCCGATACGCACCAGTGCTCGAGATCCACGTGGAGCAGGTCGCGTTCGACACGACCGCATTCGCGGGAGTCACGCCATCCGGCGCAGAGGAGGGCGAGGAGCCGCCGCATGCCGGATCGGAGATCCGTGAGTTCCTTTTGGCCAAATGGAAGAGATCTTGCGCCTACTGCGATGCCACAGGGGTCCCTCTCAACATCGAACACGTACGACCGCGAAGCCGTGGAGGATCGGACCGGGTCTCGAACCTCGTTCTCGCCTGCGTTCCCTGCAATCAGGCGAAGGGGACGGCACGCATCGAAGAGTTCCTCTCCGGCCGGCCCACTCGTCTGGAACGCGTGATCACTCAGCTGAGGAGACCACTCCATGACGTAGCTGCCATGAACGCCACCAGGCTCCAACTCGTGGAGGCTCTCGCGACCCAGGGCGTGCCAGTGCATGCGTGGTCGGGCGGCCGTACCCACTGGAACCGGTTCGCGATGGGGTTGCCGAAGAGCCACACGCTCGATGCCCTGGCCATCGGGGTCATCGACCGCGAACGAGGGGATGCCGTCGTCCGCGTACCCGCCCGGATCCTCGTGGTGGCGTCGACAGGGCGTGGTTCGTACGCCAGGACCACCCCGGACCGCTTCGGGTTCCCCCGCTTGCAACGGCCGCGCGGCAAGGTCCACCACGGATACACGACCGGGGACCTGGTAGCGGCCGTCGTCCTCAAGGGGAAGTGGGTCGGCAAGTGGGTGGGACGCGTCGCGGTCCGGGCCGGCGGCCAGCATCGCATCACCACGCTGACCTGCCGCTTTGATGTCTCCCACCGGAATTTGCGGCTACTCCACAGAGCCGACGGATACACCTACGGATTCGCCGACGAAATTCCATTGAGCGAACAGCGGAGGCCTGCTTACAGTGGTCGCACACTGAAAGGAGGTGATCCCGGAAATGTATGAACTCCGGACGCGTGAGGTGGCTGCGGGCTAAGCGCCCGTCGTCGCACGCACCCAGTGCGGTGCCCGGCGGGATCGCCAGGCGCCAATCCACAGCAGTCACCCGACCCGCGGGCTCGCCGGTACGTCCGGCCGGCTTCTCCCACTGCAGGGGAGAGACCCGAGCCCGCGGGTCGTCTGCTTTTCCCGGGCTTGCCGCCCCTTACGGGCACAGCCTCTCGACGCGCCACTTGCCCGCGTCCAGGACGTAGCGCAGCCGGTCGTGCATGCGGTTCTCGTGGCCCTGCCAGAACTCCACCTCGTGCGGGACCACGCGCAGGCCGCCCCATTCCGGCGGGACGGGGACCTGCTCGCCCTCCGGGTAGCGGGCGGCGAGCTCCGCGTAGCGGCGGTCCAGTTCCGCGCGGGAGGCGATCACGCTGGACTGGTCGCTCGCCCAGGCGCCCAGCTGGGAGCCGTGCGGGCGGGAGCGGAAGTACGCCGCCGTCTCGTCGCGGCCGATACGGGCCGCCGTGCCGGTGACGATCACCTGGCGGGAGATGGGGTGCCAGGGGAACAGCAGGGCGATGTGCGGGTTCGCGTCGAGTTCACGGCCCTTGCGGGACGCGTAGTTGGTGAAGAAGACGAAGCCCCGCTCGTCGAACTGCTTGAGCAGCACCGTGCGCGAGCTGGGGCGGCCGTCGGGGGTCGCCGTGGAGACGATCATGGCGTTGGGTTCGAAGAGGTGCGAGGCGGCGGCCTGCTGGAACCACCGGTTGAACTGCCGCATCGGCTCCTCGGCGAGGCTGTCCTCCTCCACGATCTCCGAGCGGTACTGCTTGCGCATGATGGCGGGGTCAAGGTCCTGGTGGGTCACGCGGGCCATCCTGCCGCAGGGCGGCCACCGGCGGTGTGCCGTATGTCACGCTTCCGCAGTCCCGGTGGAACGGACAAAATCTTGGGGCCGGTCCGAAGGTCCCCGTGCGGGTGACCATCGGCCGTGCCGGGCATCAACGGGGATGACCGCGCCGGACCGCGAGTCACGCCGGGAGCCGCGCGTGTTCGCACTATCTGAGGAGCCGCCTGATGTCCGACTTCGTACCCGGGCTCGAAGGGGTCGTCGCGTTCGAGACGGAGATCGCCGAACCCGACAAGGAAGGTGGATCGCTCCGGTACCGGGGCGTGGACATCGAGGACCTGGTCGGGCACGTGTCCTTCGGGAACGTGTGGGGCCTGCTGGTCGACGGTGCCTTCAACCCCGGGCTGCCGGCCGCCGAGCCCTTCCCGATCCCGGTCCACTCCGGTGACATCCGTGTGGACGTGCAGTCCGCGCTCGCCATGCTCGCCCCCGTCTGGGGTCTGAAACCGCTGCTGGACATCGACGAGCAGACGGCCCGCGACGACCTCGCGCGCGCCGCGGTGATGGCGCTGTCGTACGTCGCGCAGTCCGCCCGCGGCCAGGGCCTGCCGATGGTGCCGCAGCGGGAGATCGACAAGGCCGAGTCCGTCGTCGAGCGGTTCATGATCCGCTGGCGGGGCGAGCCGGACCCGAAGCACGTCAAGGCCGTCGACGCGTACTGGACCTCGGCCGCCGAGCACGGCATGAACGCCTCCACCTTCACCGCGCGGGTGATCGCCTCGACCGGTGCGGACGTCGCGGCCGCGCTGTCCGGGGCCGTGGGCGCCATGTCGGGGCCGCTGCACGGCGGGGCGCCCTCGCGGGTGCTCGGCATGATCGAGGAGATCGAGCGCACCGGCGACGCCGTGGCGTACGTGAAGAAGGCCCTGGACAAGGGCGAGCGGCTGATGGGCTTCGGGCACCGCGTGTACCGCGCCGAGGACCCGCGCGCCCGCGTGCTGCGCCGCACGGCCAAGGAGCTGGACGCGCCGCGCTACGAGGTCGCCGCCGCGCTGGAGAAGGCCGCGCTGGAGGAGCTGCACGCCCGGCGCCCCGACCGGGTGCTGGCCACCAACGTGGAGTTCTGGGCCGCGATCATGCTGGACTTCGCCGAGGTCCCGGCGCACATGTTCACGTCGATGTTCAGCTGCGCCCGTACCGCGGGCTGGTCCGCGCACATCCTGGAGCAGAAGCGAACGGGCCGCCTGGTGCGGCCGTCGGCCCGCTACACGGGGCCGGGCCGGCGCAACCCGCAGGAGATCGAGGGCTACGCGGACATCGCCGAGACCGCGTGATCCCGTAGGCGTGATCCCGTAGGCAGGCAGGCACCGCGAGGGCGCCGCATCCCGTACCGGGGTGCGGCGCCCTCCCGTTTCGGCTGCCGGTCCTCGGTCTCAGCCGAGGGTCGCGTCCAGGATCCGCGACCACTGGGCGACGACGCGGGCCCGGCGGGCCGTGTCGTCGGTGAGGACATTGGCCAGGCCCAGGCCGCGGGCCATGTCGAGGAGGCCCTGCACGGTCTCCCGTACGCCCGGTACGGACTCGTCCGCGCCCAGCAGCTCGACGGCGATGCGGTGGGTCTCGCGGCCGACCCGGGCCTCCAGTTCGGTGACCCGGGGGCGTAGCTGCTCCTCGTTGGAGGCGGCGACCCACAGCTGGAGCGCGGCCCGGAAGAGGGCGCCCGTGTACAGGTCCACGAGCGCCTCGACCGCGGCGGCGCGGGTGGCGGGGCCGGCGTGGAAGAGGTCGCGCAGGGCCGTGGACCGCTCCTCCGCGACGTACTCGACGGCCGCGGTGAACAGGTCCTCGCGGGTGGGGAAGTGGTGCTGGGCGGCGCCGCGGGAGACGCCGGCGCGTTCGGCGACGACGGAGACGGTGGACCCGGCCCAGCCGTGTTCGGCCAGGCAGGACACGGCCGCCTCCAGGAGGTGGCGGCGGGTGACGCGGCTGCGCGCCTGCTTGGGGCCCTGCTTGAGGCCCTGCTCGGGCTCGGTCACAGCGCCCATGACGGTTCCCGGCGCTCGAAGCGGGCGGTGATGCCCTCGCGGGCCTCGGCGGAGGCGAAGAGCCCCGCGGACAGTTCCGTCAGGCGGGCGCCGTCGCGGTCCAGGGCCTCGCGCACGGCGGCCGTGGTCAGCGCCTTGGTGGCCGCCAGGCCTTGCGGGGAGGCCTTGCGCAGGCCGGCGAGGACGGGCGTCAGGGCCGCGTCCACGTCGTCGGCGTGCAGGGTGAGGAGGCCGATCCGGGCGGCTTCGGCGGCGTCGAAGGCCTCGGCGGTGAGGAAGTAGCGGGCGGCGGCGCGGGGGTCGAGGCGCGGCAGCAGCGGGATGGAGATCACGGCGGGGGCGAGGCCCAGGTGGGTCTCGGTGAAGGCGTACGAGGACTGCGGCCCGGCGGCGGCGATGTCGCAGACGCCGAGCAGGCCGAGGCCGCCGGCCCGGACGTGGCCGGTGACGCGGGCGACGACCGGCTTGGGCAGCTCGGCGATCTCGCGGAGCAGGGCCACGAAGTCGGCGGGGTCGAAGGGGGACTTGAGGTCGGCCCCGGCGCAGAAGGTGGTGCCGGTGTGCGTGAGCACGACGGCGCGGGTGTCCTGGTCCGCGGCGGCGGTGGCGAGGGCGGCCCGGAGTTCGGCGACGAGGCCGGCGGAGAGCGCGTTGCGGTTGGCCGGGGAGTCGAGGGTGAGGGTGCTGACTCCGGCCGCCGTTGTGACGGGCACGAGTGGGGCCATGTCTCCTCCGGAGGGGGTGTGCGGGTGAGGGTGGGGTCCTCCCAGGGGAGGGTATGCGGGTCGCCTGCGGCTCGGCTTCCTGGGGCTCCGCCCCAGACCCCGCGCCTCAAACGCCGGCGAGGCTGGATTTGGCCGGCGTTTGAGGCGCGGGTCCGGGCGGAGCCCGGCGGTCAGTACGACTTCGGGAGGCCCAGGGTCTGGTGGGAGACGAAGTTGAGGATCATCTCGCGGCTGACCGGGGCGATCCGGGACACGCGGGCCGCGGTGATCAGGGACGCGAGGCCGTACTCGCGGGTGAGGCCGTTGCCGCCGAGGGTGTGGACGGACTGGTCCACCGCGCGCACGCAGGCCTCCCCCGCCGCGTACTTGGCCATGTTCGCGGCCTCTCCCGCGCCCATGTCGTCGCCCGCGTCGTACAGCGCGGCGGCCTTCTGCATCATCAGGCGGGCCAGTTCCAGCTCGATGTGGGCCTGGGCCAGGGGGTGGGCCACGGCCTGGTGCGCGCCGATGGGCTCCTTCCACACCTGGCGGGTCTTCGCGTAGTCGATGGCCTTGGCGAGGGCGTAGCGGCCCATTCCGATGGCGAAGGCGGCGGTCATGATGCGCTCGGGGTTGAGTCCGGCGAAGAGCTGGAGGAGGCCCGCGTCCTCGTCTCCGACGAGGGAGTCGCAGGGGAGGCGTACGTCGTCCAGGACGAGTTCGAACTGCTTCTCGGCCGCCTGGAGTTCCATGTCGATGACGGAGCGGGTGAAGCCCGGGGTGTCGCGCGGGACGATGAACAGGCAGGGCTTGAGGCGGCCGGTCTTGGCGTCCTCCGTGCGGCCCACGATGAGCGTGGCGTCGGCGATGTCGACGCCGGAGATGAAGACCTTGCGGCCGGTGAGGATCCACTCGTCGCCCTCGCGGCGGGCCGTCGTGGTGATGCGGTGGGAGTTGGATCCGGCGTCGGGTTCGGTGATGCCGAAGGCCATGGTGCGGCTGCCGTCGGCGAGGCCGGGGAGCCAGGCCTGCTTCTGGGACTCGGTGCCGAAGCGGGCGATGACCGTGCCGCAGATGGCGGGCGAGACGACCATCATCAGGAGGGGACAGCCCGCGGCGCCCAGTTCTTCCAGGACGATGGACAGTTCGGCGATGCCGCCGCCTCCGCCGCCGTATTCCGCGGGGAGGTTGACCCCGAGGTAGCCGAGCTTCGCGGCGTCGGCCCACAGCTCGTCGGGGTGGCCGCCTTCGCGGGCCACGCGGGTCAGGTACTCGCGGCCGTAGCGCCGGCCGAGGGCGGCGACCGCGGTGCGCAGGGCCTTGTGCTCTTCGGTCTCGATGATGCTGGAGCTGTTGCTGTTGCTGTTGCTGGGGCTGGGGCTGGTGCTGGTGCTGGTGGCGGAGCTCATGACTGCGTTTCCTCCTGGACTACGGCGAGCAGGGCGCCGAAATCGACCTGTTGGCCGGTGACGGCGTGGAGCGCGGTGAGCGTGCCGGAGGCGGGAGCGAGGATGCGGTGCTCCATCTTCATGGCCTCCAGCCAGAGCAGGGGCTGCCCGGCGGTGACGGGGCTGCCGGGAGCGAGGCCCTCGGCGACGCGGACGACGGTGCCGGGCATGGGGGCGAGCAGGGAGCCCGGTTCGGTGCGGTCCTCGGGGTCCGGGAAACGGGGGACCGGGGTGAAGGTGTGGGCGCCGAGCGCAGAATCCACGTAGATCTCGGTCTTGTTCGAATTGTGTTTCACGTGGAACAGCCGTCGGATTCCCTCGACTTCGAGGGTGACGAGGGTGGGCGTGGCCGCCAGGACGCGAATGCCCGGGTGGTTCACGGGGTGGTACTGGACCTCGTACGCGGCGCCGGTCGCGGTTGCCGTGTAGCGGCGGGTCTGCGGCTGGGAGCGGACGTTGCGCCAGCCGCCGAGACGGGCGGCGAGGGAGGCGCCGGGGGCCGGGGCCGCCTCGGCGAGGGCGGCGGCGAGGGCGGCCGCGGTGGCGTCCGGGGCGCCTTCGGTGAGGGTGGCGAGGTGGCGCTCGTAGAAGCCGGTGTCGAGCTGCCCGGCGGCGAACTCCGGGTGGTGCAGAGACCGTACGAGGAGCTCGCGGTTGGTGGTGAGCCCGTGGATGCGGGCTCCGGCGAGGGCCCGGGCGAGGGCGCGTACGGCCTCGGCCCGGGTGGGGGCGTGGGCGATGACCTTGGCGAGCATCGGGTCGTAGTGGATGCCGACGGTGTCCCCGTCGGTGAATCCGGTGTCGACGCGGACCTCGCCGGCGAGGGCGAGGGTGTGCAGGACGCCGGTCTGCGGGCGCCAGTCCTGCGCGGGGTCCTCGGCGTAGAGGCGGGCCTCGACGGCGTGCCCGGTGGGCTGCGGGGGCGACGGGGGCAGGGCCGCGCCCTCGGCGACGCGCAGTTGGAGGGCGACGAGGTCGAGGCCGAAGACCGCTTCGGTGACGGGGTGTTCCACCTGGAGACGGGTGTTCATCTCCAGGAAGTACGGCCGCCCGTCGGCGGTGACGAGGAACTCCACGGTGCCCGCGCCCTGGTAGGACACGGCGCGGGCGGCGGCGACGGCGGCCGCGTGCAGGCTTTCGCGCAGGCTGTCCGGGAGGCCGGGCGCGGGGGCCTCCTCGATGACCTTCTGGTGGCGTCGCTGGAGGGAGCAGTCGCGGGTGCCGAGTGCCCAGACGGTGCCGTGGGCGTCGGCGAGGATCTGCACCTCGACGTGGCGGCCGCGTTCGACGTAGGGCTCGGCGAAGACCTCGCCGTCGCCGAAGGCGGAGCGGGCTTCGGCGCAGGCCGCGTCGAGGGCCTCCTTGAGCTCGTCGAGGTCGCGGACCACGCGCATGCCGCGCCCGCCGCCGCCCGCGGCGGCCTTGAGGAGCAGGGGCAGGTCGGCGGTGGTGGCGGTGGCCGGGTCGACGGGGTCGAGGAGCGGTACCCCGGCGGCGCGCATCAGCTCCTTGGCGCGGGTCTTGGAGGCCATGGCCTCGATGGCCTCGGGGGGCGGGCCGATCCAGGTCAGGCCGGCGGCCCGGACCTCGCGGGCGAAGCCGGCGTTCTCGGAGAGGAAGCCGTAGCCGGGGTGGACGGCGTCGGCGCCCGCGGCGAGCGCGGCCTTGATGATCAGTTCGCCGCGCAGGTAGGTGTCGGCGGGGGCCGCGCCGGGCAGGCGCACGGCCGCGTCGGCGTCGCGGACGTGCAGGGCGTCGGCGTCCGGGTCGGAGTGGACGGCGACGGTGGCCAGGCCCAGGGCGCGGGCGGTGCGGAAGATCCGTACGGCGATCTCACCGCGGTTGGCGACGAGGAGGGAGTTGATCGACTGAGTCATGTGCGGCTCACATCCGGAAGACGCCGAAGCCGCCACGGGCGCCCTCGACGGGGGCGTTGTGGACGGCCGACAGGCACAGGCCGAGGACGGTGCGGGTGTCGCGCGGGTCGATGACCCCGTCGTCGTACAGCCGCCCGGACAGGAACATCGGCAGGGACTCGGACTCGATCTGCGCCTCCACGAAGGCCCGCATCCCGGCGTCCGCCTCCTCGTCGTACGGCCGGCCCTTCGCGGCGGCGGACTGGCGGGACACGATGGAGAGCACGCCCGCGAGCTGCTGGGGGCCCATGACGGCGGACTTGGCGCTGGGCCAGGCGAAGAGGAAGCGGGGCTCGTAGGCGCGGCCGCACATGCCGTAGTGGCCGGCGCCGTAGCTCGCGCCGATGAGGACGGAGAGGTGCGGGACACGGGAGTTGGAGACCGCATTGATCATCATCGAGCCGTGCTTGATGATGCCGCCCTGCTCGTACTCCTTGCCGACCATGTAGCCGGTGGTGTTGTGGAGGAAGAGCAGCGGGATGTCCCGCTGGTTGGCGAGCTGGATGAACTGGGCGGCCTTCTGGGACTCGGCGCTGAACAGCACGCCCTGGGCGTTGGCGAGGATGCCGATCGGGTAGCCGTGCAGGGTGGCCCAGCCGGTGACGAGGCTGGGGCCGTAGAACGGCTTGAATTCGTCGAAGTCGGAGGCGTCGACGATGCGGGCGATGACCTCGCGGGGGTCGAAGGGCGTCTTGAGGTCGGCCGGGACGATGCCGAGGAGCTCCTCGGGGTCGTACGCCGGCTCCTCGGCGCGGGGCGGGTCCGCGTGCGGCTTGCGGTGGTTGAGGCGTGCGACGACGCGGCGGGCCCGGCGGAGCGCGTCGTACTCGTCGAGGGCGTAGTAGTCGGCGAGGCCGGAGGTGCGGGCGTGCATGTCGGCGCCGCCGAGGGACTCGTCGTCGGTCTCCTCGCCGGTGGCCATCTTGACCAGGGGCGGACCGCCGAGGAACACCTTGGAACGGTCCTTGATCATGATGGTGTGGTCGGACATGCCGGGGATGTACGCGCCTCCGGCGGTGGAGTTGCCGAAGACGACGGCGATGGTCGGGATGCCGTCGGCCGACAGCCGGGTGATGTCGCGGAAGATCGCGCCGCCCGGGATGAAGATCTCCTTCTGGGAGGGCAGATCGGCGCCACCGGACTCGACGAGGCTGATGCAGGGGAGTCTGTTCTGGCGGGCGATCTCGTTGGCGCGCAGCGCCTTCTTGAGCGTCCAGGGGTTGCTGGCGCCGCCGCGGACGGTGGGGTCGTTGGCGGTGATCAGGCACTCGACGCCCTCGACCGTGCCGATGCCGGTGACCATGGAGGCGCCGACGGGGTAGTCGCTGCCCCAGGCGGCGAGCGGGGACAGCTCCAGGAACGGGGTGTCCGGGTCGAGGAGCAGCTCGACGCGTTCGCGGGCCAGCAGCTTGCCGCGCTGCTTGTGGCGGGCGGTGTACTTCTCGCCGCCGCCCTGGAGCGCCTTGGCGTGCTCGGCGTCGAGGGCGGTGAGGCGCTCCAGGGCGGCGGTACGGGCCTGCGTGTGCTCGGGGGCGTGCGGGTCGACGGTGGTGCCGAGGCGGGTCATGGGCGGGTCCCCTCCGGGGCGGTCGGCAGGAGGCGGGTGGGGATGAGGCGGGTGGGGATGAGGCGGGTCGGGATGAGGCGGGTCGGGATGTCGAGGTGGCGGGCGCGGAGCCATTCGCCGAGGGCCTTGGCCTGGGGGTCGAAGCGGTGGCCGGAGGCGACGCCGTCGCCGAGGATTCCGGGGACGGTGAAGTTCAGCGCGCGGAGGTTCGGAAGCTCGTGGCGGGCCACCGGGAGGCCGGCGGCCTCGGGGAGCAGGGTCTTGAACCGGTCCACCGTCAGGGTCTGGTGGAGCCAGGCCCAGGCGTCGTCGGACTCGACCCACACCCCTACGTTGGCGTCACCGCCCTTGTCGCCGCTGCGGGCGCCCGCCACCGCCCCGAGGGGTGCGCGGGTGGTGGGCCCTGCGGGGCTCTCCCCCACCCCGCCCCTTCCCGAACCGGGGCTCCGCCCCAGACCCCGCGCCTCAAACGCCGGCGAGGCTGAAAGACCGGGGCTCCGCCCCGAACCCCGCTCCTCAAGCGCCGGAGGGGCTGGATTTTCAGCCTCGCCGGCGTTTGAGGCGCGGGGGTTCGGGGGCGGCGCCCCCGACGGGGTCTGGGGCGGAGCCCCGGTTTCGGGAAGGGGCGGGGTGGGGGGCAGGCTCCGCGCAGCGGGGATCGGGCGACGGGTGCCGTCCGCCAGGACCGCCACGTGGGGGACCGAGTCCTCCGGGACGAGGGCCGAGGTGAAGATCCCGTACGGCTGGGCCGGGCCCGGTGGGGCCGTCACGTGGAAGCCCGGGTAGCTGCCCAGGGCCAGTTCGATCGCCGCCGAGGTCAGGGCGCGGCCGACGCGGTCCGGGGAGGGGTCGCGGACCACCAGCCGCAGGAGGGCGCCGGCCGTTTCCTGCGTCGGGGCGTCCTCGTGGTCCGTGCGGGACAGGGTCCAGTCGGCGGTGGCCACGCCCTCCAGCGCGTCCGACAGCTGGGCGCGGACCAGGGCCGCCTTCGCCTCGATGTCCAGGCCGGTCAGGACGAAGACCACCTCGTTGCGCCAGCCGCCGATGCGGGTGACGCCCACCTTGAGGGTGGAGGGCGGCGGTTCGCCCTGGACCCCTGTGATGCGTACGCGGTCGGGCCCGTCCTCGGTCAGGCGGACCGTGTCCAGGCGGGCGGTCACGTCCGGGCCGAGGTAGCGCACGCCCTGGGTCTCGTAGAGGAGTTGGGCGGTGACGGTGCCGGGTGAGACCACTCCGCCCGTGCCCGGGTGCTTGGTGATCACCGAGGTGCCGTCCTCGGCGATCTCCGCGAGCGGGAAGCCGGGGCGGCGGACGTCGTGCGCGGTGAAGAAGGCGTAGTTGCCGCCGGTGGCCTGGGTGCCGCACTCCAGGACGTGGCCCGCGACCACCGCCCCCGCCAGCCGGTCGTAGTCGTCCGGGGCCCAGTCGAACCACCAGGCGGCCGGGCCGCTGACCAGCGCCGCGTCGGTGACGCGGCCGGTCACGACCACGTCCGCGCCGGCCCGCAGGCAGGCCGTGATCCCGGCGCCCCCGAGGTAGGCGTTGGCCGTCAGGGCGCCCTCGTACGGCATCAGGTCGTCGCCCTCGACATGGGCCACGGAGACGGGGACGCCCACCTTGGCCGCCAAGGCCCGTACGGCGTCGGCGAGTCCGGCCGGGTTGAGGCCGCCGGCGTTCGCGACGATCCGTACGCCCCGCTCGTGGGCGAGCCCGAGCCCTTCCTCCAGCTGGCGCAGGAAGGTTTTGGCGTAGCCGAGGTCCTGGTCCTTCAGGCGGTCGCGGCCCAGGATCAGCATGGTCAGCTCGGCCAGGTAGTCCCCGGTCAGTACGTCCAGCGGGCCGCCGGTGAGCATCTCGCGCACGGCGCTGAAGCGGTCCCCGTAGAAGCCGGAGGCGTTGGCGATCCGCAGCGGCCGGCGGGTCACCGGGAGCCCTCCGGCGACGGCCCGCGCCCGGGTCCCGCCGGGCCCGCGAAGGCCTGGGCGATGTCCAGCCAGCGGTCCGCGTCCGGGCCGGTCGCGGTCAGCGCCAGGTCGGCGCGGTGGGCCCGCCGGGTCGCCAGGAGGCAGAAGTCGAGCGCCGGGCCGGTGATCCGCTGCGGGGCGTCCGGGGGGCCGTACGTCCACACCTGCGAGCCGTCGGGGGCGGTCAGCTCCACCCGGAACTCCTCGGTGGGCGCGGGCAGTGCGTGTACGGCGTAGGCGTAGTCGCGGGCCCGTACGCCGATCCGTGCCACGTGCCGCAGCCGCGCGGTCGGGGTGCGGCGCACGCCGAGCGCGTCGGCCACGTCCTGGCCGTGCGCCCAGGTCTCCATCAGCCGGGCGCTCGCCATCGAGGCGGCCTTCATCGGCGGCCCGTACCAGGGGAAGCGGGCGTCGGGCGGGGCCGCGGCGAGTGCCTCGTCGAGGGCGGCGCGGCCGGTCCGCCAGCGGGCGAGCAGTTCGGCGGGCGGCAGCGCCGCGCTCTCCTCCGCGCCCTCGTCGACGAAGGAGTCGGGGGACTTCAGGGCCTCCTCGACCATGACGCCGAAGCCGGTGGCGTCGGTGAGGGCGAGCAGCGAGGCCCGGTCGGTCCAGTGCAGGTGGGCGATCTGGTGGGCGACGGTCCAGCCGGGTGCGGGGGTGGGCCGGGCCCAGTCGGCTTCGGTCAACTCCCCCACCAGGGCGTCGAGTTCATGACCTTCCTCGCGCAGATCTGCGAAGACGGCGGCGGCGGCGGACGGATCGGGCACGGTGCGCTCCCCTCTCGGCGTGAGGGGAAGACTGGCAGCCCTCCGGAAAACAATCAAGCACGCTTGCATGATTTTCTCGGCGCCAGCCTCCGCGGGCGGCACCTTCCCGCCACCCGCACCAAAGCGCCTTAATCGAACGGGAGTTGCCCTGCGCCCCGGCCGACCGCAGGTCCCACGGCGCGGCGGCCACCGGGCACACAGGGGGCGATTCAGGCCGTAAGCCGGAAACCCGCGATACGTCACGGATGTCCGTCCGACACTGGCACCGGACGTTCCGCTGCATGTTCGTGTTCGTGTCCCTCAACGAAGAGGATGGAATGACGTGACTTCAGCCGCCCAGCCCCCCTTCTCCCTCTATCCCGAACTCGACGCGACCGCCCTCGGCGCCTTCGTCACCGCCCTGGAGAGCGGCGACGTCACCGGCCTCGCCCCCTCCCGCGCCGCCGAGGTCGCCGAGGTCCGCTCCATAGCCGTCTTCACCCGCGGCAAGGTCACCGGCGCCGACGGGGACCTCCTCGACGCCGCGCTCTGGCGGCACACCGGAGCCCAGCCCCGCCCGGTGATCGTCATGCCCTCGCCCTGGACCAGCCTGGGCTGGCTCACGTACGCCGTCCAGGCCACGGTCTTCGCCCTCCGCGGCTACAACGTCATCGCCTACTCCGCCCGCGGTTTCGGCGGCTCCGAGGGCCAGGTCGAGGTGGCGGGCCCGCTCGACGTCATCGACGGCAGCCGGGCCCTGGACCACATCATCGAGCGCAGCACCGGCCCCGTGACGAAGATCGGCTTCCTCGGCGACTCGTACGGCTCCGGCATCAGCCAGCTGGTCGCCGCGCACGACACCCGCGTCCACGCCGTGGTCGCGCTCAGCTCGTGGGGCGATCTCGGGGAGGCGTTCTACGAGAACTCCACCCGCCACGTCGCTGCCGTACGGGCGCTGCTCGCGGCGGCCGCGAAGGCGCGGCTGAGCCCGCAGACGCAGACCGTCTTCGACAACGTCCTCGCGAACCGCGACATACCGGGGACCCTGCGCTGGGCGGAGGAGCGCTCGCCCTTCACCCACATCAAGGAGCTCAACCGCCGCCAGGTGCCGGTCTTCTTCTCGCACGCCTGGCACGAGACGCTCTTCCCGTCCAACCAGACCCTGAAGATGTTCAACGAGCTGACCGGCCCCAAGCGCCTCGCCATCTCCATCGGCGACCACTCCGGCCCCGAGATGACGGGCATGCTCGGCCTGCCGAACCGGATCTGGACGGACGCCCACCGCTGGTTCGACCTCCACCTCAAGGAGATCGACGACGGCATCGGCGCCGAGGGGCAGGTCGTCGGCGAGGTCATGTGGAGCAAGACCCTCGAACCCCGGCCCACCTGGCCCTCCCTCACCGAACAGGTACAGCGGGTGTACCTGGCGGGCGACGGGGAACTCGCCGACGACGCGCAGGCGGGCTGGACGGCGACCGTCCTGTGCGGGGTGGACACCCCGGCGACCGTCGCCGACAAGGTCGTCGAGTCCGGGTACGCGGAGATGGCCGGCAGCCCGAAGGCCTACCCGACGGACGACATCGACCGCACCGTCGCCGCCGTATGGGCCGCCGCCCCGGCCGCGGAGATCACCCGGCTGCGCGGCACACCGCGGCTGCGCGTGACCTACCGGGCGGCGAACCCCGGGTCGACCTTCGTCGCGTACCTCCTCGACGTGACGCCCGAGGGCACGGCCCACATCGTCACGCACGCCCCGTACACCGACCTCGACTCGCCGCCCGACAGCCTGATCTGCGCGGACATCGAACTCCAGGCAACGGCGTACGACATGCCGCGCGGCAACCGGCTGATGCTGGTGATCGACGCCCGCGACCCGTTCTACGGCGACGCCAACCTGCCGCGCGCGACGCTGGCGTTCACCTCGCCCGAGGCGACGCCCTCGTACCTGGACCTGCCGCTCGGCTGACCGGCCGCCCGGCTGACCGGCCGCTCGACTGACCGGCCGCGCGGCTGAGGGAGTACGCCCGCCCCACCGTCCCCCGTGGCCGGCGGGGCGGGCGTACGGCTTTCAGGGGCGACGGGCGAGGTCCATCGTCCAGTTGTGCAGCCAGGTCCCGCCCTGGTCGACGGAGAAGAACTGCTCCCAGCGGGCGGAGTCGGCGGTGATCTCCGACCACACGAACCGCACGCGGACAGCCTTCCCGTCGTGCGTGTCCTCACCCTCGAACACGCCGGTGCCGTCGGTGAACCGACCGACGACGGGCGGGAAGAGCGTCCCGGTCCGACGGCTCGACCAGTACAGCGACCACTCCTCGCGCTCCCGGTCGAACAGCCGCAGCGTGAGCCCGCCGAAGCCCTTCGTCGGGAAGTCGATCTCGTCGAAGCTGGCGCCGCCCTCGAAGTGCCGCGAGACGCGGGACACGGCCGGGAACTCCTCCCAGGCGCTGTCGGCGTCGAGGAAGTCGGTGCGCCAGCGGTTGGTCACGTCCCACGTGCCGACGAGGAAGTCGAATTCGTTCATGCGAGGACGGTAAGAGCCCTCCACTGACATCCTGTGTCAGTGAAGTCGCGATGAAGTCCAGCCGTCTCCTCTCCATCCTGCTGCTGCTCCAGACCCGGGGCCGGATGACCGCCGCCGAGCTCGCGCAGGAGCTGGAAGTGTCGGTGCGTACGGTCTACCGCGACGCGGAGGCGCTGGCCGCCGCAGGCGTACCGCTGTACGGGGACCCCGGGCACAGCGGCGGCTACCAGCTCCTCGCCGGCTACCGCACCCGCCTGACGGGGCTCAGCCCGGGCGAGGCGGAGGCGCTGTTCCTGACCGGGATGCCGGGCCCCGCTGCCGAACTGGGCCTCGGCCGGGCCCTGTCGGCGGCCCAGCTGAAACTGCGGGCGGCGCTGCCCGCCGAACTGCGCGCGCAGGCGGACCGGATGAGGCTGCGCTTCCACCTGGACGCGCCGGGCTGGTACGCGGAGCACGAGGAGACCCCGTACCTCGCGCAGGTCGCCGACGCGGTGTGGCGGGGCCGGGTGATCGAGGTGCGCTACCGGCGCTGGAAGGAACCGAGGGAGGTGGACCGCCGCCTCGCCCCCTACGGGCTGGTCCTGAAGGCGGGCCGCTGGTACCTGGTGGCCGGACCCGCCGACGGGCAGCCGCAGCCGCGCACCTACCGGGTGGACCAGATCCTCACGGTCACCGAGACGAACCGGTCGGCGGAACTCCCGGACGGCTTCGACCTCGCGGCCCACTGGCGCCGGACCCAGGCCGACTTCCATGCGCGGCTCCACCCGGAGGAGGCGGTCGTACGCCTCTCGGCGCGGGCCGCGGACCGGCTGACCGGCGCCCAGGCCCGGGCCCTGGCCGCCACGGGCGAACCGGACCCGGACCTGCCGGGCTGGACGCGCGCGGTGCTCCCGATCGAGTCGCAGTCCCAGGCGGAGGCACAGTTCCTCTCCCTGGCGGCGGAAGCCGAGGTCCTCTCCCCACCGGCCCTGCGCGCCCGCATCCGAACCACCCTGACGGCGATGACGACCCGCTACGGCCAGGTCCTGTCCGGGGCGGCCGACGCGCCGGACCGGCATCCCGGTCCTTGACCTCACCCCTTGAGCGCGCCAACGTGCCGGGCCCGCTCGCGCAGGTCTTTTACCGCCCGGACCGTGCCGTACGAGCGGAGCCGTAGAGCCATCACCTCGAAGTGCTCGTCACCCCGCGCCGACGAGAGCACCTCGTACTCGTCCAGGAAGCGGCCCCACGACTCGCACGCCGCCTCCACGTGCCCGATGGACAGCTGACGCTGGGCGAGAAGCCCGTACGCATGCAGGCGGCCCTGCCGCTCGTTCGCGGGCTGTACCCGGATCGACTCCCGCAGCGTCCGGACCGAACCGGGCACGTCCTTGGTCTCGTTCTGCACATGAGCGACGTGGAACAGATAGGCGGTCCGGTCGTACCCGCCGATCGACTCCCGCCGGTCGTCGGCGCGCGCGAGCGCTTCCTCCGCTTCCCGGAGACGGGCGAAGGCCTGCCGTTTGTCCCCCACCATCGCCGCGCCATGAGCCTGCTGCCCCCGCAGGAAGGCAACGAGCCGCGGCCCGGCCACGGGAGCCGCCTCCGCCGCCGAGTCGGCGAGTTCGAGGGCGCGCCGACCGTATCCAAGGTTGGACGCCTGGAGAGACATACCGCGCAGGGTCCGGCAGTACGTGACGTGCTCCTCCGCCTCCCCCGCCAGCTTGAGTGCGGACACGTAGTAGTCCTGACCCAGCCGGTGCTGCCGCTCGTACATCGCCATCCAGCCCGTGAGGTACACGAGGTCGGAAGCCGCCGCGAGCATGCTCCGCCGCACCGGAGCGGCCGCCTCGGCCTTCAGCCAGGGCCCTACGGTGTTCACGAGGAAGGCTGCCGCCATGGGCCGGGCGTGCCCGGCCCCGAGCTCGTCGAGGATGTCGGCGATCCGGTCCGTCATCGCGTGCACGGTGGCAACCTGCGCCTGTCCCACGCGCGTTGTCGCCTTGCCCGGCCTCACCGGCTCGGGCCCGTCGGCCCGCGCCAGGCCCGGGAACAGGGGAATGGCCAGCGCGGCGGAGAAGACTCCTGCGGCAATCACACGCCGCCTGGACGGATCCATGTCGGCCCTCCCGAGATCTACGAGGTCCCGGACAGTGTCCGCCTCGCCGGCGCTGCCCAGCGACGTGAGCCCCGCCTCGGCGTAGGTGACCGGCCGCGCCAGCTTCCGCTCGAACGCCTCGATGATCAGCGCCCTGACCTGCGGCCGGGGTTGGTGACCTGCAATCCACTGGGACACAGCGGGCTGACCGTACTTGAGGGTGAGGCCCGCCTCCCCTCCCATGCGATTGATGATCGAAGCGAACTGACTTCTGGACCATCCGGCCTGCTCAAGGAGCTTCGGCAGACCAGCGTTGGGTGTGCGTGAGTGTCGCGCCATGAGCAACTCCCGACAGGTGCATGGCTTGCATGCTTCTCCGACCCTCCAACGGTACTCGCGGCGGGGTTGCATGCGGTTACCTCTTCACAACGAGCAGTGATCAAGCGGAAGTTAATCGCCTCCAGGGAGTGGTCATGTCCAGCCACATCATTCACAGCTGCGCCATGGGCGTGCGTGGCATCGACATCCCGGAGGGCCCCTGGCCCGAGCCCAGCCAGGCCCTCCTCGACCGCGCACTCACCGGCTGGGAACGCTTCCTCGACACCGCTGAGGAGCTGACCGATGACTGAGCAGTACGAGTACGTGCCTCATCGACTGCTGCGCCGCCGCGTACGCGATGTCGCGTCCGGGGTCGAGGGCGAGCTGATGGCCGTGATCAACGAGAACGTGTCCGACTCCGTCCACCAGCACTGGATGGAGCTGGCCTACATCCGCGGCGCGTCCGGCCGTGAGTTCTCCACCTCGGTCGACAACGTCGAGCCGGCCGAATGACAGCCGCTCGTCGCTGTTCTGCTCCCGTGGACGAAGATGCCCGTATGAGCAGAGAAGCCGACGAGGTAGGCGAAGCGATCGCGGGCGAGTTGCGTCTGATGGACCCCGACGTGCGCGTGTCCCGGTCGCTGGCCCGGGAACTCCTCGACCCGGACTTCGTCGAGGTCGGCGCCTCGGGCCGGCGCTGGACGTACGAGGAAATGTTGGCCGCGCTGCCCGAGATGGACGGCGCGTCAGAGGACGGCCCGCGCTACGAACCTTCGGGCATGGTCGGTGTCGTGCTGGCGCCCGGGCTGGTACATCTGACCTACGAGACCATGATCGGCGGTCACCGGGCACGGCGCAGTTCGCTCTGGCGCAAACAGAGCGCGGGTTGGCAGATGTACTACCACCAGGCCACCCCCATCCCGCCTAAGGCCGGCTAACCGGAAGCCTGCGGACGGGACGGGACGTGCGGCGGGGTCGGGTGTGGGCGGGAGCCCCTCAGGCGGCATCAGAGCTGTGTATGGGGGTTTCCCGGCAGTCTTCGTATGTCCGTGGCGGGCCGGTCCCTCAAGGGCGCTCCTACGTCGCGTCGCTACGCGATGGCCTTCGGCCACCCTTGACCGACCGTCCCGCCACGGACATACGAAGAC
>NZ_JBVIFS010000026.1:94857-99714 GCF_055571215.1 Streptomyces sp. NPDC030995 | reverse complement strand
CCCGTACTACGCGGCCGAGCGCGGCCTGGTCGACGACGTCATCGACCCTGCCGAGACCCGCGAAGTCCTCGTGGCCGCCCTCGCGATGCTCCGCACCAAGCACGCCGATCTGCCGTCCCGCAAGCACGGCAACCCGCCGCAGTGACCACAGCGCTGACCAGGTCCCACCCCACCACAGAAACATTCCGTTATCGCCGTTTTGATGGGCGGCAGGAAGACCGGCCCGGCCGCGCGGCGGGCGACCCCCCTGGACTGAATCCCCGCCAACGGGGCAATTGCCCCCTTGAGTCGCGCTCACGGGTGGGAGCCATTCCGCCTGTGGGCGGGTGGCGCGCCAGTAGAAACCAGCTATCCGGTTTTGTATTGACAGGGCGTCCGGGATCTATTTGAATCTGGGTGCGGTAGAGGCCGCCCCGCGAGCGGCACCGTCCAGGTTCAGGGGGAGAAGCTGTGGACATCGAAGTGCTCGGCGCGTTGTCGGTCCGCGACAACGGAGCCTCCATCACGCCCACGGCCCCCAAGCCCCGACAGGTGCTGGCCCTGCTGGCCCTGCACGCCGACCGGGTGGTGCCCGTCTCCGCGCTGATGGAGGAGCTCTGGGGCACCACCCCGCCGCGCAGCGGACGCACCACGCTGCAGACGTACGTCCTCCAGCTGCGCGAACTCATCGCCGCGGCCCTGGAGAAGGGCAACACGCAAGGCGCGCAAGGGGACGGCGAGCGGCGCGCCGCCAAAGACGTCCTGGTGACGATGCCCGGCGGCTACCTGCTGTCCAGCGGCGACGGGCACAGCGATGTACGCGCCTTCGAACAGCTGGTGGGCCAGGGATACCGGGCCATGGACGCGGGCGACTTCGCCGGCGCCGCACGCCGGCTGCGCGAAGCGCTCACACTGTGGTCCGGGACCGCCTTCGCGGACGTGCAGGCCGGACCGCAGCTGGAGATGGAGGTCAAACGCCTCGACGAGAGCCGCCTGTGCGCCCTGGAACAGCGCATCGAGGCCGAACTGCGCCTCGGGCGCCACCGCGAGGTGCTGGCCGAGCTGACCGTTCTGGTGAACCGGTACCCCACCCACGAGAGCCTGCACGCCCAGTTCATGCTCGCGCTGTACCGCTCGGGGCGCCGCGGCGAAGCCCTGGACGTCTACCGAAGGCTGCGCGCCACGCTCGTACGTGACCTCGGCCTGGAGCCGTCCGCGGGACTGCGCCGGCTGCAGCGCTCCATCCTCGCGGCCCATGACGAGGCCGCGGCGGAACCGACCGACACCACCAGGGCCGCACACGCGCTCAAGGAGCGGCTTGCGCTCATGCGCTGAGTGACGGTCACATCAACGACCAGGTCGGTCACCGAGCAGCATGCCTGACGAAGCCCGTGTGATCTTCGATCTCGCCATCGTTCACACAGCCGCGAGCACGCAACTCGCGCGCAAGGGCGCCACATCAGTCACCAAGAGGACTCGGGCGAGGTACGGAGGGAACTCGTGAAGATTCAGGTTCTGGGTGCGCTAAGGGCCGAGGTCAACGGGGAGTCGATCGTTCCGACGGCCGGCAAACCGCGGCAGATCCTCTCCCTGCTCTCCCTGTATCCCGGACGGGCGATGCCCGTCTCCATGCTCATGGAGGAACTCTGGGGGTCCGAGCCGCCGCAGAGCGCGCTCACCACCCTGCAGACCTACATCCTGCAGCTGCGCCGGCACCTGGGCACCGCGATGGGACCCGACTCGCCCAGCACGGCCAAGGAAGTGCTCGCCACCCGGCACGGCGGCTACCTGCTGCACATACCGGCCGAGGACGTCGACGTGCACCAGTACGAACGCATGGTCACGCAGGCGCGCGCCGCCGCGGAGGCCGGCGACGACGCCACCGCGGCCGACCGCTTCCGCCAGGCGCTCGCACTGTGGCGCGGGCCCGCACTGGTCGACGTACGGGTCGGACCCGTCCTGGAGATCGAGGTCCTGCGCCTGGAGGAGAGCAGGCTCGGCGCCATCGAATGGCGCATCGACGCCAACCTGCGCCTTGGCCGCCACTCCGAACTCATCGCCGAACTCACCGAGCTGACGGCACGTCACCCCCAGCACGAGGGGCTGCACTCGCAGGCCATGGTCGCCCTGTACCGCTCCGGACGCCAGGCATCGGCCCTGGAGGTCTACCGCAAACTGCGCATCCGGCTCATCGAGGGCCTCGGCGTCGAGCCCTCACCGCAGGTACAGCGCCTGCATCAGGCCATGCTGGCCGTCGACCCCAAGCTGGACATCGTCGCCGGGCCGCGCCGCAGCTCGACCTTCGACCTGTACGCCGCCTGAGTCCGTCCCGGCCCCGCACCCCCTGCGCGACACGCACGGGGGCCGGTCCGAGGCGGACTTGAGCCGTACCCGGTCACCCATCGAGCGACTGCGGACACGCTCTGCTGACTGCCGCCGTCCGACGGGCACGCCGACCGCGTGCCCCGCACACCACGCTCGGGCGGCCCGTTCGACGAGAGAAGGTGGTTGGGGTGTCGGGTGAGCGTGTACGCCGGCTGTCACACACCATCGAGGTGGACGCGCCCGCGGGGGTCGTCTACACGCTGATGGTCTCTGCCGAACGCCGGCCGCTGTACTTCCCGTCGAACGTGTACGTGGAGCGGCTCGACTTCCACGACTTCACAGGCGCCAGCGAACGGCTGCGGGTGTGGGCCCTGGCCGACGGCGAGGTCAAGTCCTGGACGTCCGACCGGGTCCAGGACTCCGCACGGCGCTCGCTCTTCTTCCGCCAGGACCGGATCATGGAACCCGCGCAGTCGATGGGCGGCACGTTCTGCGTCAAGCCCCTGGGCCCCGACCGCTGCCGCCTGACCGTGGACCACGAGTTCTCCTCCCGGGGCGACAGCCCCGAGGGCCTGGCGTGGCTGGAGTGGAACGTCGCCGCCACCACCCGATCCGACCTGAAGAACCTGCGGTTCCTGGCGGAGCGCTGGAGCCGGCTCGACGAACTGACCCTGTCCTTCGAGGAGTCCGTGCGGATCAAAGGGCCCGCCGAGCTCGTCCACAGCTTCATCTACGACGTCGAAAGCTGGCCCGAGCACCTCGCACACGTACACCGGGTCGACCTGAACGAGCCCCAGGTCGGCGTCCAGAAAGTCTCCATGGACCTGGCCGCGGCCGACGGCACCCTCCAGAACGTCACCTGCGTACGGCTGTGCTTCCCGCACGCCGGACGCATCGTGTACAAGGAGACCACGCCCCGCAAGCTGATCGCGGCGCACTGCGGCGAGTGGTCGGCCGTCTCCGACGAGAACGGCGTCACCGTGACCGCCCAGCACCACGTCGTACTGCGGGAGAAGGACGTCGGGCAGGTCCTCGGCCCGGACGCCACCCTCCAGGACGCCCGCCGCCACGTGCGCGTGGAGCTCGGCGACGAAAGCCTGCGCACGCTGCACCAGGCCCGCAGGCACGCCGAATCGGCCGTACGCATGCTGTGAGGACACAGCCCGCCACGGCGGCCCGCCACGGCAGGCCCGCGCGGCGGACCCGGCCGCGGCCGCCCTCGACCGCGGGTCCACATGCTCCGGGGAACGGCTGGAGAAAACGACGTGTCCGCACCGGCCGCCCCCCGCGCCTCGAGCGCGGCTCCAGTGGCCGCGCTTGATATGGGACATGCACCCCCGACGGGGTGTTCAGCGGGCCCGCGCGGAGGGCGGGACCACAGGCGCAGACGGCGAGGACGCACATGGCACGGCACAGGGCAGCAGACACCTCCGGCACCAGGCGCCAACCCGCCCCTCGTACGGGAGCCGCCGCCCTGCCGTCCCCGCAGCCGCACGAGAGGAGGATGGGGCCGGCGCGGCCGTCGTGGCCGCCTCGCGCGAGCGCACGGGCCCCGCACAGCCGATGACCGTCACACGCGACGGGGCAGGACCGCTGACCGCGGTGCTCGCCCTGGGCGGCCCCGCCCGCCAGGCCCCCTCCACCCTCGAACTGCACGGCCCCCTCACCCCCGCACTCCTCGACGCCGCCCTCGCCCAGGTCGCCGCCGACCGGCCGCAGCTGCGCGAGGTACGCCCCCGGATCGTGCGGCACGGCCCCGGCCACCACCTTCTCGAACTCCCCGCGCCCTACCCGCTCGGTGTCCTCGCCGACGTCCTCACCGCCGCCGCCCCCACACCGGGCCCGCCCGGTACGCAGCCGGCCGTGGAACTGCCGCAGCCGCTGGCGCTCACCCTGCTCCAGCGCGAACTGCTCACCGACCCCGCGCACCGCCCCCACCAGCAGGTCGGACAGCTCGTGTGGCGCTGGCACGGCCCGCTGGACACCGCCCGGTTCACCGCCGCATGGCAGTGCGTCTTCGACCACGAGACGGCGCTGCGCGCGGCGTTCGCCTGGGACCCCGCGCCCCGTCTCGCCCTGCACGCCCGCGCCCACCCCCACGTCGTGCGCCACCCCCACGGCACGCTCACCCGGCAGACCCTCATGGAACAGGAGCGGGCGCGCGGCTTCGACCTGGGCCGGCCCGCACTGCTGCGGGTCGCCCTGCTGGACGGGCCGCCAAAGCAGCCGGACCCGGCCTCGGCCCCGCCGCCCACCGATGTCGTCCTCACCTACCACCACGGCCTGTTCGACCACTGGAGCGTGAGCCTGCTGGCACGGCAGTTCTACCGCAGCTATCTCGCCGCCGGCCGCCCCCAGGGCGGCGAGCGCCGCCCCGACCTGCGCGACTACCGGCGCTGGCTGGACACACAGGATCCGGCGCCCGCCCGGGACTTCTGGATCAGCACGGGCGCGGGGGGGGGGGGGGGGGGGGGGGGAAAGGGGGGGGGGGAGGGGGGGGGGGGGGGGGGGGGGGGGGGGGGGGGGGGGGGGGGGGGGGGGGGGGGGGGTACG
>NZ_JBVIFS010000026.1:0-94850 GCF_055571215.1 Streptomyces sp. NPDC030995 | reverse complement strand
CTGGCCCATGGGTGGGGGGGGGGGGAAAAGAGGGGTCCGTGCTCCTGTGGGGGGTTGGGGAAGAAGAGGGTTTGTTGGTTGGGGAGGGGGTCCCCCCCCCCCCCAGGCCGGCGCCGTCACCGGCCGGCACGGCACGGGCCTCAACCGGATCCGGCTCACCCGCGCCGAAACGGTTCGCCTCACCGCCTGGGCGGCGCACTGGGGGGTCACGGAGAGCAGCGCGCTGCAGGCCGTCTGGGCGATGCTCCTGTTCCGCGCGGGCACAACGCCCCCCGCCCCCGCCCCCGCCCCGGCCTCGGCCCCGGCCTCGGTCCCGGTCCCGGTCCCGGTGAGCTTCAACGTCACCGTGTCCGGCCGCGGCATCCCGATGGACGGCATCGCACACCTGCCCGGCCCCTTCGACAACCCGCTGCCGATGACCCTCCAGGTCGACCCGGCGGGCACCGTGCCCGCGCTGCTGCGAGCCGTACGCGACCAGGTCCTGGGCATGGCCGCCTACGAATGGGTCTCCGCCGGGCAGATCGGCCAGTGGCTCGGACACGACGCCGACGCCGGGCTCCCCGACACGCTGATCTCCTTCGAGCACCGGCCAAGCCACCTGGAAAGGCTGGAGCCCGAACTCGCCGCGCACGGCATCCGCGTGGCCGACATCAATCCGGCGGGCGGGCGGACCGCGCCCGCGATCAGCGTGGCAGCCCGCCACGACAGCGGGGGCGGGCTCGTCCTGACCGCGGCCCACGACCGCGGCCGGCTCCGCGACGACCACGCGACCGCGATGCTCACCCACAGCGCCCGGCTGCTGCGCGAACTGCCCTACGCAGCCGGCCCCTCGACCACCGTCGCCGAAGTGCTCTCGGGCCTCCCCGACACCGACCTGCCACGCCTGCACGACCGCCCCGTGGACCCGGCCGGCCGGCGCCTGCTGCGGCTGCGCGGGGAGCGCCGCCCGGGCGCCGGGACCATCTGCCTGATCGCCCCGCCCGGGACCCCCGGCGCGAACCACGCCGCGCTGGCCCGGCGATACCAGGGGCCCGAGGCACTCGCCGTGCTGCGGGCGGAGCACGCGCGGATACCGCAGTCGCTCACAGCACTGCGGCCCCTGCTCACCGCCGGCGGGCCCCTGGTCCTCGGCGGCTTCGCCGGAGCCGGCGCCCTCGCCTGCGAACTCGCCGAACACCTCGCCGCAGACCTGGGCCAAGCGCCGCTCGTGGTGCTCGGAGCCGCCTTTGACGCCGATGACGACCGCATACGCGAACTGGCCCGCGCGCTGGCCACCGCGGCCCGCAAGCCCTAGACCCTGGGCCGGCCGGCGGGAACCGGGGCGCAGCAGCGCCCCGCCGCCCGGCGCCGCCCCTTTTGCCGTCAGGCCCGCCCCGCGCGCTTGCGCGATCTGCCCGGCCATTGCCAGGCCGAGCCCCGGACCGGGCAGCGCGGGACGCCCCGGCCCGGCAGATGCGGTCGAAGACGTAAGGGACCGCACACCGGGGCACAGCGGATCAGGCCCAGCTCGCTCACCCCGACCCGCGACTCACGCATGTCACCGACACCGCACGGGGGTTCAGGCAATCGAGCCGTCAGGCCGCCACGCCCGCACCGTCTTTGACACGACACAGCCCCGCGCTCCGCAACACCCCCCACACGACGTGACCCATGTCACTTTCGCGGATGCTTGGCTTGCCGGTACTTCACGTGTCACGATTTCCGCACATCCCCCCTGCCTGAAAACATCGGCGGGGATTGTTTCTCTTTCAATGCCCCATCCCGCACGGCGGGATGGGGCATTTCTGTCGGCCTGGAGTTGGCCGCATCGCTCATGTCCTTGCCTTCGCCCGACCCGGGCAGCACTGGAACGGTGCGAGCGATTCCTCCCGTGCAGAAGGCAGACTCTAGAGAAAGTGGACTCAGATATGCCAAGGCTTTGCAAGCCCTCGGTGAGTGTGCCGGAATACGTCATCACAGCGGAAGAGACCCTCGCGTTCGCGGAAAAGGTCCACGCCGGAAAGCCGCAGCTCCCTCTGGCACTTCGCCTGATTCGGAACACGGGGGTGTTGAAGCGGCATATCGTGCAGCCCATCGAGAAGACGCTGCGCCACCCGGGCCTGACGGAACGCAACCGGATCTACGAGATCGAATCGAAGAAGCGGACCCCCGAGGTCATCGAACGGGCCCTGCTGAACGCCGAAGTGACGGCGCGTGAAATCGACGCCATCATCTACGTGTCGTGCACCGGGTTCCTGATGCCGTCGCTGACCGCGTGGCTGATCAACCGCATGGGGTTCCGGGACGACACACGGCAGATACCCATCGCGCAGCTGGGCTGTGCGGCAGGCGGTGCGGCCATCAACAGGGCCCACGACTTCTGCGTGGCCCACCCCGGGAGCAACGTCCTGATCGTCTCGTGCGAGCTGTGCTCACTGTGCTACCAGCCCGACGAGGACGACATCGGATCGCTCCTGTCCGACGGGCTGTTCGGCGACGCCGTCGCGGCCGCCGTGGTGCGCGGCAACGGCGGAACGGGCATCGAGCTGGAGCGCAACTCCTCCTACCTCATCCCGAACACCGAGGACTGGATCTCCTACGCCGTGCGCGACACCGGCTTCCACTTCCAGCTGGACCGCCGGGTGCCCGGAACCATGGAGCCGCTCGCCCCGGTGCTGCGCGAGTTCAGCGCGAGCCACGGCTGGGACGCCGCCAACCTCGACTTCTACATCGTGCACGCGGGCGGCCCCCGCATCCTGAACGACCTCGCCAAGTTCCTCGACGTCGACCGCAAGGTGTTCCGGCACAGCTGGGCCACCCTGACCGAGTACGGGAACATCGCCAGCGCCGTCGTACTCGACGCGGCTCTGCGGCTGTTCGAAGAGGACACCCCGATGCCCGACGCGACCGGTCTGATCGCCGGCTTCGGCCCCGGCATCACCGCCGAGATGGCGCTGGGCCGGTGGAGCAGCGATGCGCCGCGGACCGTCGACTGAGCCCGGTGAAGCGGTCGTTGCCCTCCCCTGAGCGAGATCTCGTACGGACAAAGGAAGACAACAGCTCATGACTGACCTCATCATTCCGGCCGGTGGGGGGCGAAAGCTGATCACCCCGGCGCAGGAAGTGACCTTCAAGGCCACAAAGGCGCAAGGATCGTCCATATCGATCTTCGAAGTGGTCGTCCCGCCCGGATTTGACGTCGGGGCGCACGTGCACAACCACTCCCAGGAGTTCTTCTACGTCCTGGAGGGCGAGCTGGACCTGCTGTGCTTCGAGCCGACCGAGCGCACGGCGGACACCTGGCACCACTGGAAATCACCCAAGGGCGACCGCGTCATCCGCGCGGGGGAGGGCGGCTGCATGTTCGTCCCGCCCGGCACGCCGCACGCGTTCCGCAACCCCACCGACAAGCCGGTGAAGATGCTCTTCCAGAGCTATCCCTCGCCCGAACACGAGGACTACTTCGAGGAAATCGCGGAAATCTGGTCGCGCGGCACCACGGTGGACGCCGCGGCCGTGGAGGAGATGCGCAAGCGCTACGACGTCAGCCAGATCACGCCACTGCGCTTCGAGCCGCCCGTGCCCGTGATCCCCGGTCAGGAAACGAACGCGAAGCGGAGCGGGTGATGACCACCATGGATACGATTCCCCTGGTTCACGCGAGCCTGGGCGAACAGGAACTGGCCGCCGTAGCCGAGGTGTTCACCTCCGGCTGGCCGGCCGGACAGGGCCCCAGGGGCAAGGCGCTGGAAGCCCAGCTCGCCCACAAGTACCAGGTGGCCGACGCGGTCGCGGTGAGCAACTGCGGCGCAGCCCTCCACCTGGCCCTGATGGCGCTCGGCGTCCAGCCGGGTGACGAAGTGATCGTCGCCGACTACACGTTCCCGGCGCCCGCCCACGCGGTGCGCTACCTCGGCGCGGTCCCGGTCTTCGCCGACGTGCGGCCCGACACCGCAACCGTCGACCCGCAGGCGGTGGCCGCTCTGGTCGGTCCGCGGACCGTGGGTGTGATCGCGGTCGACACGGTCGGCATGCCCGCCGACTACACGCCGCTGCAGGCCATCGCCGACCGACACGGTCTGTTCCTGGTGGAGGACGCCGCCTGTGCGGTGGGCGCCACCTACCAGGGCCGTGAGGCGGGCGCGCTGGCGGAGGTGGCATGTCTCTCCTTCCACGGACGCAAGGGCGCCACGAGCGGTGAGGGCGGGGCCCTGCTGGCCACCGACCCGGCGGTCGCGGCAAACGCGCGGCTGCGCTCCTCCTTCGGCATCGGCAGCATCTTCGACATGGGCAACGTCGTCGGCCTGCCGATCCCGGAGTTCACCGAGATCGGCTACAACTTCAAGCTGTCCGACATCGCCGCGGCCATCCTCCAGGTGCAGCTCGGCCGGATCGGCGAACTCCTCGCCCGCCGCAACACCGTCGCCGCCCAGTACGCCGAACTCCTCGCCGATGAAGAACTGCTGACGGTCCCTGTGGTGCCTGAGGACCGTACCCACGCCTGGCAGTCCTACATGGTGACGCTGGACGCGAGCGTGGACCGCGCGGCGGTCGCCGCCGACCTGCGCGCCCAGGGCATCGGCTGCGGACACGGCACGTGGGCCACCCACGTCCAGCCGGTGTTCGCGTCCGGGCACACGTGCCCGGTCTCGGCGGACCTCTTCCGCCGCAATCTCGCCATCCCCATGCACGCGGAACTCAGCGTGAGCCAGGTCGAAAGGGTCGTGGACGCCCTGCGCGGCTCGCTGCGGGCCCACTCGACGTCCACCCGGGTCCTAGGAGGGGCCGCATGACGGACAACCAGCCGACACCGGACGGCGTACTGCGACTGATCAACGGCTACTGGGCCACCGGGGTCCTCGGTGCCGCGGCCGCCCACTCGCTCTTCACCCACCTCGAGAACGGGGCGGACACGGCCGCGCAGCTCGCCGCCCGCGCCCAGATCTCCCCGCGGGGCGCCCAGACCCTCCTCGACGGGCTCATCGGCGTGGGCCTGATCGAGCTGCACCAGGGCCGCTACCGCAACACCCCAGCGGCCTCCACCTACCTGGTCGAGGGCAAGCCCGCCTCCCTGAGCAGCTTCGCCCAGCTGAAGCTGAAGCACATGGGCGCCCTGACCGCCCTGCCCGAGGTGGTCCGCGCCGGGGGACCGGTGAGCGACCCGACCACCGAGGTGGCCGACAATCCGCACTGGGAGGAGGTCGTCCCGGCGATCGCCGCGCAGTCGGTGCCCGCCGCGCTGGTCGCCGCCGAGGTGCTCGGGCTCGCCGACGCCGGCGAGATCTCCATCCTCGACGTGGGCGGCGGCTCGGGCATCTACTCGGCGATCTGGCTCGAAACCAACCCGGCCGCCCGCTCGACCCAGCTCGACTGGGAACCGATCAACGCCATCGCCCGCCGGCTCCTGGCCGAGCGCGGCGTGGCCGACCGGTTCACCTGCCTCGACGGCGACTTCCACACCACCGACTTCGGCACCGCGAAGTACGACGTCGCGCTGTACTCCCACATCGCCCACCAGGAAGGGCCCGAGGACAACACCGAGGTCTTCACCAGGCTCCGCGACTGCCTCAAGCCCGGTGGCGCGCTGGTCGTCTGCGACTACGTCGTCGACGACGACCGCGGCGGTCCGGCCTTCCCGCTGATCTTCGCCTCGGAAATGCTGCTGAAGAGCCAGCAGGGCGGCACCTGGCGCCAGTGCGAGTACCGCGACTGGCTCCTGAAGGCCGGCTTCGAGGAGGTCTCCTTCCACTCCGCGCCGCCCGCCACCCTGGTCGTCGCCCGGTAGCCGATCGCGGGCCGGTCCGCACTCCAGCCGCGCTCGAGGGACGCCGGGGCGCAACGCGCTCTGCTGGTCTCGACAACCCAGCGCAACCACCCCGGTGGAACGCAGCGAGAAAGGACGTCAGTCGTGGAGCCCGTGAACGTCGCCATCATCTACTACAGCGCCACCGGCAGCGTGCACGCCCTGGCCCGGGCAGCCGCCGAGGGCGCACAGAAAGCCGGCGCGACCGTGCGCCTGCGCAAGGTCCGCGAACTGGCCCCGCCGCAGGCGATCAACGCCAACCCGGCGTGGGCCCAGCACATCCAAGACAGCGCCGACGTCGAGGAGGCCACGCTCGAGGACCTGGGCTGGGCCGACGCCGTGCTGCTCGGCACCCCGACCCGTTTCGGCAACCCGGCCAGCCAGCTGCGGGCGTTCCTCGAGACGACCGGTCCCCTGTGGGCCCAGGGCAAGCTCGCCGACAAGGTGTGCTCGGCCTTCACCGCCAGCAACACCCTCCACGGCGGACAGGAGTCCACCATCCTGGCGCTGTCCAACACGTTCTACCACTGGGGCGGCGTCATGGTGCCCCCCGGCTACACCGATCCCATCCAGTTCACCACCGGCAATCCCTACGGCACGTCCCACGTGGCCGGCCAGGGCGCGCCCAGCGAGGAGACCCTGCAGTCGGCCCGTCACCAGGCCCGCCGCGTCGTCGACATCGCGGGGGCGCTCAAGGCCGGCCGCGCCGCCGGCTGAATGGCCGGGCCGAACCCCTGCAAGGAGAACTCCCGTGAACGTCGCCCTGTGGATCTCCGCGGCCGTGCTGGGCGCCATCAGCCTGGCCGGCGGCGCCATGAAGATGCTCCAGCCCACTCAGAAGCTGGCCGCGTCCGGCTACGGCTGGGTCGAAGACTTCGGCCCCGGCCCCGTCAAGGCCATCGGCGCCCTCGAGGTGCTGGCCGCAGTGGGCCTGATCCTGCCCGCCGCGCTCGACATCGCGCCGGCCCTGGTGCCGGCGGCCGCCGCCGGCACGGTGCTGCTGATGATCGGCGCGGCCGTCACCCACCTGCGTCGTCACGAAAACCAGGCGATCGCGGTGAACGCGGTCCTGCTCGCGGTGGCCGGCTTCGTGGCGTGGGGCCGCTTCGGTCCCTACTCCTTCTGAACTCCTTTCAGGCCCGGCCCGCCCCGGGCGGCGCAGCAGCGCAACACCACCGAACAACCCGACGTGCCCTCGGCCGTGAGCCGAGGGCACGTCCCCTTTTTCGCGCGCCGCCGAGCGGCGACCGTCCGCGTTCGTCATCGCTCACCGCAAAGGAGACAGCCCCCATGAAGGGCTCCACCGCCTACAGATCCATACAAAAGCGCGGTCTTCACATCGGCCTCCTGCCGGAGATGGCCGCAGCCGTGAACCCCTCGACGCCCATCACCCTCGACCACCGCCTGGGCGTCTTCCCCGACGCGGGACGGCGCCTGACGGTGGCTCAGTACGCCGAGCACGTCGACGACCTGGCGGCCCGCCTGTGGGCGGCCGGGGTGCGGCCCGACGAGCGCGTCGTGCTCTACAAGACCGCCAACGCCGACCACTGGATGCTCGCCGCCGCGGTGTCGCGCATCGGAGCGGTCGTGGTGAACCTGTCGCCGGCCCTGGACGCCGCGACCGCGGCCGTCCTGATCGAGCGGGTCGGCCGGCCCACCCTGCTCACCGACGGCGCCACCCTCGATGTCCTCGCCGATGTGCCGCTGGCGACACTCACCCGGCGGGTGATCAGCTCGGCCGGCGAGAGGCCCGGCGCGCTCTCACTGGCCGAACTCGCCGGATCGCCGCGCATCAGGCCGGTGGTCCGGCCGATCGACGAGGCCGCCGTGATCACGCACACCTCCGGCACCACCGGCATCCCCAAACTCGTCGTACACACCCCCCGCACCCAGGCCGTCCGCCTCGTACCGCAGTGGCGGCTGCTCTCCTTGATGCGCAAAAAGGAGACCGTCGCGATCCACGTCCCCTTCGTGCACTCGCGGATGGTCGCGGCGATGTCCCTGGCCCTCCTCAAGGAGTTCCCGGTCCTGCTCATGAAGGAGGCGGCCCCCGCCGACGTCGCCGAGCAGCTGATCGAGCACCGGCCGGTGCTCATCGAGGCACTGCCCAACTCGCTCATGGAGTGGGAGCAGCTGGCCGAGGACCCGCGCGCGCCGTTCGGGTCGGTGAAGGTCTTCAGCAGCACCTTCGACGCGATCCACCCCTCGACCATGAGCAAGCTCCTGGGGGCCTCCGACCGTCGCGGCGCCCTGTTCTTCCAGATCTACGGGCAGAGCGAGGTCGGCCCGGCCGTCGGCCGCGCCTACTTCCGCAACTTCGCCCACAAGGCGAACGGGCGCTGCGTGGGCTGGGCCATGCCCAAGGGCGCCGCCAGGATCCGCGTGGTGAGCCGGGACGGACAGACCCCCTCCGAGACCAGCCCGGGCTTCATCGAGGTCGCGTGGGACGGCCTGGCGAAAACCTACTTCGCCGAGCAGCAGCGCTACGACACCAACCGCAACGGCGACTGGTGGCGCACCGGCGACGTCGGGTACCGCACCAGGTTCGGCTGCCTGCACATGCTCGACCGGGAGGTCGACATGATCCCCGGGGTGCGCAGCTCCCTGGAGGTCGAGGACATCGTGCTGAGCAAGCTGGACGAGCTCAGCGAGCTGGTCGTGGTGCAGGGCCCCAACTCCGAGCCGATCCCGGTGATCTGCACCGTCGACGACAAGCCCCTGGACCCCACCCGCTGGCGCGCGGCCGTCGCCGACTTCCCCCAGCTGGGCGACCCCGTCCAGATCGCGCAGGCCGACCTGCCCCGCACGGCCACGCTCAAAGTGCAGCGCGGCGCGCTCTCCCACCGGTTCCAGGAACAGCTGAAGGACAGGTCCTAAAGGAGCCCGCACCCATCGACGCCGCGGCCCTGACCGCGGCCTCGACCGGCTCCGCCAGGCAACCAACTCGAAAGGGATCCCTGCAATGACCTCTGACGCCACCCTCGCGCGGTTTCGCGAATACATGGTGGGCCCCTCGCGGTTCATGACCCTGCTGTCCACCTTCGAGCTCGGCATCATCGACAAGCTCCGCCAGACGCCCGGCCTGACCGCGGCCCAGCTCGGCGAGGCCGTCGGCGCCAAGCCCGACGCCGTGCAACAGCTCCTCCTCCTGCTGGTCAAGGAGAGCTTCATCGCCCACGACGAGGAGAGCGGCGCCTACACCCTCGACGCGCTCGCCGACCTCGCCGAAACCGACCTGCGGCGCGCACTGGCCTACATGAACCTGATCAAGGTCACCGCGCTGCGGCAGCTGTTCTACCTGACCGACAGCGTGCGCACCGGCACGACCGTCGGCCTCAAGGAGCTCTACGCAGTCCAGGGAACCCTGTACGACGCCGTGGCGGACCACCGGGATCTGCGCGACGCCTGGTCCAAGCTGATGGACACCGTCACCGCCAACATCGACCCCTGGTTCTTCGGCAACATCCACATCCCCTCCGGCGCCCAGGTCCTGGACGTCGCCGGCAACACCGGTCTCGGCGCGATCCACACCTACCGGCACAAGGCCTCTCCCGGGCTGAAGGTCACCACCTTCGACCTGCCGGAGAAGGAGAACGAGGCCCTGGCCAACTTCAAGGCCCACGGACTTGAAGAGCACCTCTCCTTCATCGGCGGCAACGTCTTCGACGAGATCCCCCAGGGATACGACACCGTACTGATCAAGCACTTCCTGGACATGTTCGACAAGGACGACGTGCTCACGATCCTCGGCGGCGTCCACAAGGCGCTGAAGGTGGGCGGAGAGGTCAACATCCTGGTGCCGGTGTACCCCGAGAACATCAAGGACACCGACAACTACAACGTCGACTTCTTCCCGGCCTTCTTCATCGGCGCCGCCATGGGCCAGGGCGGCCCGCAGAAGCTGTCGACCTATCAGAGCTGGCTGGAGGAGAGCGGGTTCAAGGTCACCAAGACGATCACCAAGGACTCCGCCGAAATCCCGAAGGACGTCATCCCCGTACAGGCCATCCTCAGCGCGACCAAGGTCGCGTGAGGCGGGGGCGCCCCACCCCCGTCCTCATCACACCCCCCCGTTGCACATGTCCACCCACCACTGCTCTGGAGTGCCATGCCCCGCAGCCTGTTCACCTCGGAATCCGTGACCGAGGGACATCCCGACAAGATCGCCGACCAGATCAGCGACACCATCCTCGACGCGCTCCTGCGCCAGGACCCCGCCTCGCGTGTCGCGGTCGAAACCCTGATCACCACCGGGCAGGTGCACATCGCCGGCGAAGTGACGACCTCCGCCTACGCCGACATCGCCGAGCTGGTGCGCGGGAAGATCCTCGAGATCGGCTACGACTCCTCGGCCAAGGGCTTCGACGGCGCCTCCTGCGGGGTGTCGGTGTCCATCGGCGCCCAGTCCCCGGACATCGCGCAGGGCGTCGACACCGCCTACGAGAACCGCGTCGAGGGCGATGACGACGAGCTCGACAAGCAGGGCGCCGGCGACCAGGGCCTGATGTTCGGCTACGCCTGCGACGAGACCCCCGAGCTCATGCCGCTCCCCATCCACATCGCGCACCGGCTCTCCCGCCGGCTGTCCGAGGTCCGCAAGGACGGCACCATCCCCTACCTGCGCCCCGACGGCAAGACCCAGGTCACCATCGAATACGACGGCGACAAGGCCGTACGCCTGGACACCGTCGTCGTCTCCTCGCAGCACGCACGCGACATCGACCTGGACTCGCTGCTCACCCCCGACATCCGCACCCACGTCGTCGAGCACGTCCTGGCCCAGCTCGCCGAGGACGGCATCAAGCTCGACACCGACGGCTACCGCCTCCTGGTCAACCCGACCGGCCGCTTCGAGATCGGCGGCCCGATGGGCGACGCCGGCCTGACCGGCCGCAAGATCATCATCGACACCTACGGCGGCATGGCCCGCCACGGCGGCGGCGCCTTCTCCGGCAAGGACCCCTCCAAGGTCGACCGCTCCGCCGCCTACGCCATGCGCTGGGTCGCCAAGAACGTCGTCGCCGCCGGCCTCGCCTCGCGCTGCGAGGTCCAGGTCGCCTACGCGATCGGCAAGGCCGAGCCCGTCGGTCTCTTCGTCGAGACCTTCGGCACCGCCAAGACCGAGGTCCAGAAGATCGAGGACGCGATCAGCGAGGTCTTCGACCTGCGCCCGGCCGCGATCATCCGCGACCTGGACCTGCTGCGCCCCATCTACGCCCAGACCGCCGCCTACGGCCACTTCGGCCGTGAGCTGGCGGACTTCACCTGGGAACGCACCGACCGCGCCGATGCCCTGCGCAAAGCGGCGAAGGCGGCCTGACGCAGCAGAGCGCCGGGCAGCCCCGGCGCTCCGTCAGCCAGCGGTGCGCGGCCTTCCCCCCCATGGCCGCGCACCGCTTCCCCGCGTGGCGCCCGCCACCGGAGCCGTTTCGTTCCCGACACCGGCCCCAGGTTCAAGGAGTGCTTTTCCGTGCGTATCGCCGTGACCGGATCGATCGCGACCGACCACCTGATGGTGTTCCCCGGACGCTTCGCCGAACAGTTGATCAAAGAGCAACTGGAACGGGTCTCCCTGTCGTTCCTCGCCGACCGGCTGGAGGTGCGCAGGGGCGGCGTCGCCGCCAACATCGCCTTCGGCCTCGGCCAGCTGCGCCTCGACCCGATTCTGGTGGGAGCGGCGGGCATCGACTTCGCCGACTACGACACCTGGCTGCGGGCGAACGGCGTCGACACCTCCGCGGTGAAGGTCAGCGAAACCCTGCACACCGCGCGCTTCGTGTGCACCACTGACCAGGACCAGAACCAGATCGCCACCTTCTACGCCGGCGCCATGGCCGAGGCCCCCCGGATCGACCTGGCCGAGATCACCGCGCGCACCGGCAAGCCCGCGCTCGTCCTGGTCGGCGCCGACGACCCCGAAGCCATGCTGCGGCACACCGCCACGGCGCACCGCCTGGGCATCCCCGTCGCCGCCGACCCCTCCCAGCAGCTCGCCCGCCTCGACCGGGGGCAGGCACGTCAACTCGTCGACCGGGCACAATGGCTGTTCACCAACGAGTACGAGGCCGCCCTCCTGGTCGAACGCACCGGCTGGACGCAGCAGGACCTCCTCGGCCGGGTCGGCACCTGGATCACCACCCTGGGCGAAGCCGGGGCGTCCCTGGCCCGGTCCGGCGCCCCCACACTGCGGATCCCGGCCGTACCCGCGGGCAAGATCGCCGACCCCACAGGTGCGGGCGACGCCTTCCGCTCCGGCTTCCTCGCCGGCACGGCCTGGAAATGGCCGCAGGACCAGGCCGCCCGCCTCGGCTGCGCCCTGGCCACCACCGTCCTGGAGTCGGTTGGCACCCAGGAACACAAGCTGGTCCCCTCCGACCTGATCGCCCGCATCGACCGGACGTACGGAAGTGACGCGGCCCGCGCCATCGAGCCACGCCTCGCGGGCGGCGGGTCATGAGCACGGCCGAGCACCGGCGCGTGGACGCCCTGCGCGAAGCCCTCGCCACCCGTGTGGTGGTGTCGGACGGCGCCATGGGCACCATGCTGCAGGCACAGGACCCGACCCTGGAGGACTTCCAGCAGCTGGAGGGCTGCAACGAGATCCTCAACCTCTCCCGTCCCGACATCGTGCGCTCGGTGCACGACGCCTACTTCGCGGTCGGCACCGACTGCGTGGGCACCAACACCTTCAACTGCAACCACGCCGCGCTCGGCGAGTACGACATCGCCCACCGCATCCACGAACTGTCCCAGGCCGGCGCCCGCCTGGCCCGCGAGGTCGCCGACCAGTACACCGCCAGGACCGGGCAGCAGCGCTGGGTCCTCGGCTCGATGGGCCCCGGCACCAAGCTGCCGACCCTGGGACACACCGAGTACCGCACCATCCGCGACGCCTACCAGCAAAACGCCGAAGGGCTGCTCTCCGGCGGCGCCGACGCCCTCCTCGTGGAGACCACCCAGGACCTGCTCCAGACCAAGGCGGCCGTCATCGGCGCCCAGCGCGCCATGGAGGCCGCGGGTCTCACCGTCCCGCTGATCTGTTCGGTGACGGTGGAGACGACCGGCACGATGCTGCTCGGCTCGGAGATCGGCGCGGCGCTGACCGCGCTGGAGCCGCTGGGCATCGACATGATCGGCCTGAACTGCGCCACCGGCCCCGCCGAGATGAGCGAGCACCTGCGCTACCTCGCCCGCAACGCCCGCATCCCGCTCTCCTGCATGCCCAACGCCGGCCTGCCCGTCCTGACCAAGGACGGCGCCCACTACCCGCTGACCGCAACCGAGCTGGCCGACGCACACGAATCCTTCGTCGCCGACTACGGCCTCTCACTGGTGGGCGGCTGCTGCGGCACGACCCCCGAACACCTGCGCCAGGTCGTCGAGCGGGTACGCGGCGTGCAGCCGACGGCGCGTCAGCCGCGCCCCGAGCCGGGCGCCGCCTCGCTCTACCAGACGGTCCCCTTCCGCCAGGACACCGCATACATGGCGATCGGCGAGCGCACCAACGCCAACGGCTCCAAGAAGTTCCGCGATGCCATGCTGGAGGGCCGCTGGGACGACTGCGTGGAGATGGCCCGCGACCAGATCCACGAGGGCGCGCACATGCTCGACCTGTGCGTGGACTACGTCGGCCGCGACGGCGTCGCCGACATGAACGAACTGGCCGGCCGCTTCGCCACCGCCTCCACCCTGCCGATCGTCCTGGACTCCACCGAGGTCGACGTCATCCAGGCCGGCCTGGAGAAGCTCGGCGGCCGCGCCGTCATCAACTCCGTCAACTACGAGGACGGCGACGGACCCGACTCCCGCTTCGCGAAGGTCACCCGCCTGGCCCGCGAGCACGGAGCGGCGCTGATCGCGCTGACCATCGACGAGGACGGGCAGGCCCGCACGGTCGAGAACAAGATGGCCATCGCCGAGCGCCTGATCGGCGATCTCACCGGCAACTGGGGCATCCAAGAGTCGGACATCCTCATCGACACCCTCACCTTCACCATCTGCACCGGCCAGGAGGAATCCCGCAAGGACGGCATCGCCACGATCGAGGCGATCCGCGAGCTCAAGCGCCGCCACCCGGACGTGCAGACCACCCTCGGCCTGTCCAACATCTCCTTCGGCCTCAACCCGGCCGCCCGCATCGTCCTGAACTCCGTCTTCCTCGACGAGTGCGTCAAGGCCGGCCTGGACTCGGCGATCGTCCACGCCTCCAAGATCCTGCCGATCGCCCGCTTCGACGAGGAGCAGGTCACCACCGCCCTCGACCTGATCTACGACCGGCGCACCGAGGGCTACGACCCGCTGCAGAGGCTGATGGCCCTCTTCGAGGGCGCCACCGCGAAGTCACTGAAGGCGGGCAAGGCCGAAGAGCTGGCGGCCCTGCCGCTGGAGGAGCGCCTGCAGCGCCGCATCATCGACGGCGAGAAGAACGGCCTGGAGAGCGACCTCGACCAGGCGCTCACCAGCCGCCCGGCGCTGGCCATCGTCAACGACACCCTGCTGGAGGGCATGAAGGTCGTCGGTGAGCTGTTCGGCTCCGGCCAGATGCAGCTGCCGTTCGTGCTGCAGTCGGCCGAGGTGATGAAGAACGCCGTCGCGCACCTCGAACCCCACATGGAGAAGTCGGACGCCGAGGGCAAGGGCACCATCGTCCTGGCGACCGTGCGCGGCGACGTCCACGACATCGGCAAGAACCTGGTGGACATCATCCTGTCCAACAACGGCTACAACGTGGTGAATCTGGGGATCAAGCAGCCGGTCTCGGCGATCCTGGAGGCGGCCGAGGAACACCGCGCCGACGTGATCGGCATGTCCGGCCTGCTGGTGAAATCGACCGTGATCATGAAGGAGAACCTGCAGGAACTCAACCAGCGCAACATGGCCGCCGACTACCCGGTGATCCTCGGCGGGGCCGCGCTGACCCGCGCCTACGTCGAGCAGGACCTCCACGAGATCTACGAGGGCGAGGTCCGCTACGCCCGCGACGCCTTCGAGGGCCTGCGCCTGATGGACGCACTGATCGCGGTCAAGCGCGGGGTGCCCGGCGCCACCCTGCCCGCGCTCAAGCAACGCCGCGTCCCCAAGCGGGAGCCGGTGATCGAAGAACCCCAAGACGCCGGCCGTTCCGATGTCGCCGTCGACAACCCGGTGCCCGCCCCGCCGTTCTGGGGCACCCGCGTCGTCAAGGGCATCCACCTCAAGGAGTACGCCTCCTGGCTCGACGAGGCCGCCCTGTTCAAGGGCCAGTGGGGCCTGAAGGGCGACACCCTGGAGAGCGAGGGCCGGCCGCGGCTGCGGATGTGGCTCGACCGGCTGAGGACCGGCAACCTCCTGGAGGCGGCCGTCGTCCACGGCTACTTCCCGTGCGTGTCCAAGGGCGACGACCTGATCATCCTGGACGACCACGGCAACGAGCGCACCCGCTTCACCTTCCCGCGCCAGCGCCGCGGCCGCCGCCTGTGCCTGGCCGACTTCTTCCGCCCCGAGGAGTCCGGCCAGAGCGACGTCGTCGGCCTCCAGGTCGTGACCGTCGGCTCGAAGATCGGGGAGGCGACCGCCGAGCTGTTCGCCGCCGACTCCTACCGCGACTACCTCGAACTGCACGGCCTGTCCGTCCAGCTGGCCGAGGCGCTCGCCGAGTACTGGCACGCCCGCGTCCGCGGCGAACTGGGCATCGACGGCCAGGACCCGTCCGCGATGGACGGCATGTTCCGCACCGAATACCAGGGCTGCCGCTACTCGCTGGGCTACCCGGCCTGCCCCGACCTGGAGGACCGCGCCAAGATCGCCGAACTGCTGCGGCCGGAACGGATCGGCGTCCAGCTGTCCGAGGAGTTCCAGCTCCACCCCGAACAGTCCACCGACGCGATCGTCGTCCACCACCCCCAGGCGAACTACTTCAACGCGGGAGGCCGTTCATGACGACATTCTCCTTCGAGTTCTTCCCGCCCAAGACCGCCCAGGGCGAGCAGACCCTGTGGCGGGCCATCCGCCGCGTCGAACCACTCGCCCCCGACTTCGTGTCCGTCACCTACGGCGCCGGCGGCTCCTCACGTGAGCGCACGGTCGACGTGACCCGTCGCATCGCTTCCGAGACGACCCTGCGCCCCGTCGCGCACCTCACCGCCGTAGGGCACTCGGTGGCCGAACTGCGGCACATCATCGGCCAGTACGCCGACGCCGGTGTCCGGGACGTCCTGGTCGTGCGCGGCGACCCGCCCGGCGATCCGAACGCACCGTGGATCGCGCACCCCGAAGGCTTCACACACGCCCACGAACTCGTCTCCCTCGTAAGGGAGCTGGGTGACTTCCGCATCGGTGTCGCGGCCTTCCCCGAACGCCACCCGCGCTCGCCCGACTGGAACTGCGACATCCGCCACTTCGTCGCCAAGTGCCGGGCGGGCGCCGACTACGCCATCACCCAGATGTTCTTCCGCGTGGAGGACTACCTGCGGCTGCGCGACCGGGTGGTCGCCGCGGGCTGCGACACCCCGATCATCCCGGAGATCATGCCGGCCACCGATGTGCGCCAGATCAGCCGCTTCGCCGAACTCAGCGGCGCCGCCTTCCCCGAGGACCTGGCGCACCGCCTGGACGCCGCACGCGAACACCCCGCGCAAGGGCACCGCATCGGTGTCGAGTACGCCACCGCCATGGCCGAGCGGCTCCTCGCCGAAGGAGCCCCCGGGCTGCACTACATCACCCTGAACAAGTCCACGGCGGCCCTCGACATCCACCGCAACGTACTGAACTCAAGGAGCGCACCGCATGTCCTCGCAGACCACCGCTGACTTCACGGACTTCAAGGTCGCCGACCTCTCGCTCGCAGCGTTCGGCCGCAAGGAGATCACGCTCGCCGAGCACGAGATGCCCGGTCTGATGGCGATCCGCCGCGAGCACGCCGAGCAGCAGCCGCTGGCCGGCGCCCGGATCACCGGCTCGCTGCACATGACCGTGCAGACGGCCGTCCTGATCGAGACCCTTGTCGCCCTGGGCGCCCAGGTGCGCTGGGTGTCGTGCAACATCTACTCGACCCAGGACCACGCGGCCGCCGCGATCGCCGCCGCGGGCATCCCGGTGTTCGCCTGGAAGGGCGAGACGCTGCAGGAGTACTGGTGGTGCACGGAGCAGGCGCTGACCTGGCCCGGACACGCCGGCCCGAACATGATCCTCGACGACGGCGGGGACGCCACCCTCCTGGTCCACCTGGGCGTCGAGCGGCACAAGACGGGCAAGCTGCCCGAGGCCACGAACGAGGAAATGGCCATGGTCCGCGCCCTGCTGGAGAACAGCACGCTCGACTGGTCCGCCATCGCCTCGGAGATCCGCGGCGTGACGGAGGAGACCACCACCGGTGTCCACCGCCTCTACGAGATGCACCGCCAGGGTGCGCTGCTCTTCCCGGCGATCAACGTGAACGACGCCGTGACGAAGTCGAAGTTCGACAACAAGTACGGCTGCCGGCACTCGCTCATCGACGGCATCAACCGGGCGACCGATGTCCTCATCGGCGGCAAGACGGCCGTCGTCTGCGGTTACGGCGATGTCGGCAAGGGCTCCGCGGAATCGCTGCGCGGACAGGGCGCACGGGTGATCGTCACGGAGATCGACCCGATCTGCGCGCTGCAGGCGGCGATGGACGGCTACCAGGTCGCCACCCTGGACGACGTGGTCGAGACGGCCGACATCTTCATCACCACGACCGGCAACAAGGACATCATCATGGCGTCGGACATCGCCAGGATGAAGCACCAGGCCATCGTCGGAAACATCGGCCACTTCGACAACGAGATCGACATGGCCGGCCTGGCCGCCACCCCCGGCATCGTCAAGGACGAGGTCAAGCCCCAGGTCCACACCTGGACCTACCCCGACGGCAAGGTCGTCATCGTGCTCTCCGAGGGCCGCCTCCTCAACCTGGGCAACGCCACCGGACACCCGTCCTTCGTGATGTCCAACTCCTTCGCCGACCAGACCCTGGCCCAGATCGAACTGTTCACCAAGCAGTCCCAGTACCCCGTCGGCGTCCACACGCTGCCCAAGCACCTCGACGAGAAGGTCGCCCGCCTCCACCTCGACGCGCTCGGCGTGAAGCTCACGACCCTGCGCCCCGAACAGGCCGCCTACATCGGCGTCCAGGTCGAGGGCCCGTACAAGCCCGACCACTACCGCTACTGAGCCGCAGCCCGCCATCGTCCCGCGCCGCCACCACCCGGTCACCGGCCACCCGGCCGCCGCCACGCGCAGTGACCTGCGTCACCCCGAGGCGCTCTTGGCGCGGCAGCGACACCGTGTCACTATTCCCGTACGTCACCCCTGCCCGAAAACTTCCCCGTGCTCCGTGTCAACGGCTCAAGTCCGTTGAACCATCGCTGAATTGCCGCGACGAGCCGGAGCACCGGCACCCCGCAAGCATCTCGTGCACGTGACGCACCGCGACGCCACCCCACAACTCCCGCCCCGACAGCGGGAGACGGCCTCGCTGCCCCCTCGCGCAGTCCCTCCGCCGGGCCGGCGTCCGCCTCGATACCGCCGGCGAATTCATCGACCACGTCGCGTGCCCCACCGCGAGTCCAGCACGCGCCCCGCGGGCCGCTTCTCCGACCGAAAGGAAGTGCGCACATGGCGGTCCAACCAGCCGCGACCACCACCAGCGGACCACCGCAGCGCCGGGCCACGCTGCCCTCGCTGACCGGCATCAGGTTCCTCGCGGCCCTGCTCGTGTTCCTCGCCCACAGCACGATGCTCTTCAACCCCCTGCAGCCCAAGACGCCCTTCACCTTCTTCGACGACCCGGACGTCGCGAAGCCGCTGGCCGACCTCTTCGACTCCGCCGGGAACATCGGCGTCTCCTTCTTCTTCGTCCTCAGCGGCTTCGTGCTCACCTGGTCCTCGACGCCCGGGGAGCGCGTCACGGGATTCTGGCGGCGCCGCGCCCTGAAGGTGTACCCCAACCACATCGTGACCTGGGCGCTGGCGATGTGGCTGTTCGCCTCCGCCACCCCCCTGCACGCCTGGCTGCCGAACCTGTTCCTGGTGCACACCTTCAGCAACCGGGTCGACACCGTGCAGAGCGTCAACTTCCCCTCCTGGTCGCTCTGTTCGGAAGTGCTCTTCTACGCACTGTTCCCGCTGTTCATCGTCCTGGTACGCCGGATCGCCGAGCACAGGCTGTGGCTGTGGGCCGGCGGCATGGTCACCGGCGTGGCGGGCGTGAGCGTGGTGACGCGGTTCATCCCCGGCGACCTGCGGCTGCCCGGCCTCGAACTGGCCGTCAACCAGCAGTGGTTCAGCTACGCGTTCCCGCCGCCGCGCCTGTTCGAGTTCGTCCTGGGCATGATGCTCGCCCGCATCGTCATCGCGGGCCTGTGGCCGCGCATCGGCCTGCTGCCCTCGGCAGCCCTCTTCGCCGCGGGATACTACGGCGCGATCGCCGCCCCGGCCCCGTACAGCTTCAGCCTCACCACCATCGTCCCGATCGGCATGATCATCTGCGCCGCGGCCACGGCGGACCTGCGGGGCGAGGGCGGCTGGCTCGCCGGCCGGACCATGGTGTGGCTGGGCAACGTCTCCTTCGCCTTCTACCTCGTCCAGGCCCTGGTCATCTTCTACGCCAGGCCCAAGCTCCTCGACGGCCGCACCTTCGCCACCGCCCCGGCCTTCGGCCTCCTGATCGCCCTGTTCCTGGCGAACCTGCTGGCCGCCTGGCTGCTGTACAGCCTGGTGGAGAAGCCGGTGATGCACCGCTTCAGCCGCAACAGGAAGCGGCCCGCCCAGAGCGCACCGCAGACGACGACGCCCAGCGAGCCGCAGACGACGCCCAGCGCGCCACGCAGCACGGGCTACGTGCCGACCGGCGAAACCGTCTGACCTGCGGGCGGTGCGATCTCCATGCAGCAAAGGGACAAGGGAGCTGAGCGCGTTGACCCCACCGACCTCGGCAGAGGGCGTATCACACAAGCACCGGACGCGTTCCATCGGCACCGGAAGCGCCCACGCCAAGGCGATTCTGCTCGGTGAACACGCGGTCGTCTACGGCGCCCCGGCGCTCGCCCTGCCCGTACCGCAACTGACGGTCATGGCGAGCGCGGGATGGTCACCCGACACCACGGACGACCAGTACGACGTGCTCTCCACGATGACCGGCTCCGCGTCGCGGCCCCTGGTGAGCGAGGCCTCCGGCAGCATGGGGCGGCTGGTCGCCGAGGTCAAGGCGTTCTGGGGCGTGCCCGACAGCCCGCACCTCGACGTGATCGTCGACTGCGCGATCCCGCCCGGCCGAGGACTGGGATCCAGCGCGGCCTGCGCCCGCGCGATCGTCCTCGCCCTCGCCGAACTCTTCGGCAAAGAAGTGTCGGAGAACGCCGCGTTCGACCTGGTGCAGACCGCCGAGAGCGTGGCACACGGCCGGGCCAGCGGCGTCGACGCCCGCGCCGTCGCCGCGGCCGCCCCACTGTGGTTCCAGGGCGGCGAAGTACGCGAACTGCCCATCGGATGCGACGGGTTGTTCATCATCGCCGACAGCGGCGACGTGGGCCGGACCAAGGACGCCGTCGAGCTGCTGCGCACAGGCTTCCAGCACCACGCGGGCGCGCAGGAGAAGTTCGTGCGCCGCGCCGCGGAACTGACCGACGAGGCCCGACGGGCCCTCGCCGAGGGCAGGCCGGAGAAACTCGGCACCTGCCTCACCGACAACCACGAACTGCTGCGCGCCGCCGGCCTCAGCACCGACCGCATCGACGCGCTGGTCGAAGCCGCGCTCGCCGCGGGCAGCCTCGGAGCCAAGATCACCGGAGGCGGTCTGGGGGGCTGCATGATCGCCCTGACCCCGATCGGCCAGGCACGGCAAGTCACCCGCCGGCTGCACGAAGCCGGCGCCGCGCAGACCTGGGCCGTACCGCTGAAAGGGCCTTCCCACCATGCGCGTTGACCACGAGGCCACCTCGGACCGAGCGAGCACCACGCGAACCGCCGGACACGCCACGGCCGTCGCACACCCGAACATCGCCCTGATCAAGTACTGGGGCAAGCGCGACGAGCAGCTCGTCCTGCCGCGGACCGACAGCCTCTCGATGACCCTGGACATCTTCCCGACGACCACCCGCGTCCGCCTCGACCCCGAAGCCGGACACGACACGGTGACCTTGGACGGCGCGCCCCTGACGGGCGAGGCGCAGCGGCGCGTCATCACCTTCCTGGAACTGGTGCGCCGGCACGCCGGATCGTCCCGACGGGCCGTCGTGGCCACCGAGAACACCGTCCCCACCGGGGCGGGCCTCGCGTCCTCGGCCAGCGGCTTCGCCGCCCTCGCCGTCGCCGCCGCCACCGCCTACGGACTCGACCTCGACGCCACCGCGCTCTCGCGCCTGGCCCGGCGCGGATCCGGATCGGCCTCACGCTCGCTGTTCGGCGGCTTCGCCCAATGGCACGCGGGACCGCCCGCCGCCCCGGCCACCGACGCGGACCTCGGCTCGTACGCCGAACCGGTACCCGTGGGAGACCTCGACCCGGCGCTGGTCATCGCCGTCGTCAACGCGGGCCCCAAGACCGTCTCCAGCCGAGCGGCCATGCGGCAAACCGTCGACACCTCGCCGCTGTACGAGCCGTGGGCCCGCTCCAGCACGGACGACCTGGCCCAGATGCGTGCCGCGCTGCGCCACGGCGACCTCGACACGGTGGGGGAGATCGCCGAACGCAACGCGCTCGGCATGCACGCGACCATGCTCGCGGCACGCCCGGCCATACGCTATCTCGCGCCCGCCACGCTCACCGTCCTCGACACCGTCCTCCGGCTCAGGCAGGACGGCGTAGCGGCCTACGCGACCATGGACGCCGGACCCAACGTCAAGGTGCTCTGCCCCCGCGGCGCGGCCGAGCGAGTCGCCGACGCCGTGCGCGCCGCGGCCCCCGACGCCGCGGTGCACATCGCCGGCCCGGGCCCCGGCGCCCGTCTGCTGGACGAGGACCGGCGATGACCTCCCGGCGGACGGTGGTCCGGCGCGCGCCGGGCAAACTGTTCGTCGCCGGCGAGTACGCGGTCGTGGAGCCCGGCACCCCCTCGATCCTGGTGGCGGTCGACCGGGAGATCACCGTCACCGTCCGCGACACCACCGGGACCGGCACCGTCATCTCCTCCGACCTCGGCCCGCGGACCCGATCACCCCACGTGCTCGCGGCGATCGAGACCGTGGGCCGCCTGCTGGCCGAGCGCGGCCTGCCCACACCCGCCCTGAACGTCACGGTCAGCAGCCAACTGCACGAAAACCGGCGCAAGTTCGGCCTGGGCTCCAGCGGCGCGGTGACCGTCGCCACCATCGCGGCCGTCGCGTCCTACTGCGGCCTCGCACTCTCGCACGACCACCTGTTCCGCCTGGCCCTGCTCGCCGCCGCCCGGATCGACGCCAACGGCTCCGGCGGCGATCTCGCCGCCAGCACCTGGGGCGGCTGGATCGCCTACCAGGCGCCCGACCGCACCTTCGTACTCGACCTGGCCCGCCGCCGAGGCATCGAGGAAACACTGCGCACACCCTGGCCGGGCCTGGAGGTACGCCGCCTGCCACCGCCCCGAGGGCTCGCACTGGAGGTCGGCTGGACCGGGCGGCCCGCCTCCACCACCTCCCTCGTCAGCGACCTGCACCGGCGGACCTGGCGGGGCAGCGCCTCGCACCAAAGGTTCGTGGAAACCTCCACCGACCTCGTACGCGCCGCGACCGACGCACTCGAAACCGGCGACGGACCCGGCCTGCTGCGCCAGATCCGGCGCGCCCGCCACGCGCTCGCACGCCTCGACGAGGAGGTCGGCCTCGGCATCTTCACGACCGAACTGACGGCGCTGTGCGACGTCGCCGAATCCGCCGGCGGCGCGGCCAAGCCCTCAGGGGCAGGGGGAGGTGACTGCGGCATCGCCCTGCTGGACGCCGAAGCGTCCCAGGCCCTCGCTCACCTACGCCAACGGTGGGCCGCAGCGGGGGTGCGGCCCCTGCAGATCCGCCCCGCGACGGAAAGAAACGAGGAATGATCGGCATGATCGGCCAACGCAAGGATGACCACGTCCGGCTCGCTGCCGAGCAGCAGCGCGCGCACAGCGGACGCAACCAGTTCGACGAGGTGTCGTTCGTCCACCACGCCCTGGCCGGCATCGACCGGCCGGACGTCTCGCTGGCCACGACCTTCGCCGGCATCTCCTGGCAGGTCCCGCTGTACGTCAACGCGATGACCGGCGGCAGCACGAAGACCGGCATCATCAACCGGGACCTGGCCATCGCCGCCCGCGAGACCGGGGTGCCCCTCGCGTCGGGATCCATGAGCGCCTACTTCAAGGACCCCTCGTGCGCCGACACGTTCAGCGTGCTGCGCACCCACAACCCGGACGGGTTCGTCCTGGCCAACGTCAACGCCAACGCCTCGACCGAGCAGGCCCGGCGGGCCATCGGCCTGCTGCGGGCCGACGCCCTGCAGATCCACGTCAACACCGTGCAGGAAACGGTGATGCCGGAGGGCGACCGGTCCTTCTCCGCCTGGGTCCCGCAGATCGAGAAGATCGCGGCCGCCGTCGACGTCCCCGTGATCGTCAAAGAGGTCGGATTCGGGCTGAGCCGCGAGACCGTCCTGAGGCTGCGGGACCTGGGCGTGCGGGTGGCGGACCTCGGCGGCCGCGGCGGCACCGACTTCGCCCGCATCGAGAACGGCCGGCGGGAACTCGCCGACTACGCCTACCTCCACGGCTGGGGCCAGTCCACCGCCGCCTGCCTCCTGGACGCGCAGGACACCGCCCTGCCCGTCCTCGCCTCCGGAGGCGTCCGCAATCCGCTCGACGTCGCCCGCGCCCTGGCGCTCGGCGCCTCGGGTGTCGGCGTGTCCGGAGGATTCCTGCGCACGCTCCTCGACGGCGGCGTACCGGCGCTGATCGCCCAGATCTCCACGTGGCTCGACCAGCTGGCGGCGCTGCAGACCATGCTCGGCGCGCGCACCCCCGCCGAGCTGACGCGCTGCGATCTGACGATCCACGGCGAACTCCGCTCCTTCTGCATCGACCGAGGCATCGAGACGCGGCCGCTCGCCCAGCGGTCCCGCGCCGCCGACGCCGCCCACGAGCTGACGGGAAGTACACGATGACTGACGCGCACGCGATAGCAGGAGTCCCGATGAAGTGGGTGGGACCCCTGCGCATCTCGGGGAACATCGCCACCACCGAGACCCATGTCCCCCTCGCCACCTACGAGTCGCCGCTGTGGCCCTCCGTGGGGCGCGGGGCCAAGGTCTCCATGCTGGCCGAGCACGGCATCGTCGCCACCCTCGTCGACGAACGGATGACCCGCTCGGTGCTCGTCGAAGCGGTGGACGCGCAGACCGCGTACACGGCCGCGCGGACCATCGAGGCACGGATCGACGAACTGCGCGACGTGGTGCGCACCTGCAGCCGGTACGCCGAACTCATCGGCATCCGGCACGAGATCACCGCCAACCTGCTGTTCGTCCGCTTCGAGTTCTCCACCGGAGACGCCTCCGGGCACAACATGGCGACCCTCGCGTCCGACGCACTGCTGGGGCACCTCTTGCAGACCATCCCGGGCATCTCCTACGGATCGATCTCCGGAAACTACTGCACGGACAAGAAAGCGACCGCGGTCAACGGCATTCTGGGACGCGGCAAGAACGTGGTCACCGAACTACTCGTGCCGCGCGACGTGGTCGAAAACGTCCTGCACACGACGGCCGCGAAGATCGTCGAGCTGAACATCCGCAAGAACCTCCTCGGCACCCTCCTCGCCGGCGGAATCCGCTCGGCCAACGCCCACTTCGCGAACATGCTCCTCGGGTTCTACCTGGCGACCGGCCAGGACGCGGCCAACATCGTCGAGGGCTCCCAGGGCGTCACCATGGCCGAAGACCGTGACGGCGACCTCTACTTCTCCTGCACCCTGCCCAACCTGATCGTGGGCACCGTCGGCAACGGCAAGGGCCTGCGCTTCGTCGAGACCAACCTGACCCGGCTCGGCTGCAGGGCCGAGCGCGCCCCCGGCGAGAACGCCCGCCGCCTCGCGGTCATCGCCGCGGCGACCGTCCTGTGCGGTGAACTCTCGCTCCTCGCGGCACAGACCAACCCGGGCGAACTCATGCGCGCCCACCTCCAGCTGGAACGCGACAAGCAGACAGTAAAGGTCGGTGTTTAGGACATGGCCAGTGAATCCGCGATCGGAATTCACGATCTGTCGTTCGCGACAACCGAGTTCGTCCTGCCACACACGGCGCTCGCCGCATACAACGGCACCGAGATCGGCAAATACCACCTGGGCATCGGCCAGCAGTCGATGAGCGTGGCCGCCGCCGACGAGGACATCGTCACCCTGGGCGCGGCCGCCGCCGAACCCCTGATCGCCCGCCACGGCACCGACCGCATCCGCACGGTCGTCTTCGCGACGGAATCCTCGATCGACCAGGCCAAGTCGGCCGGTGTGTACGTCCATTCGCTGCTCGGACTGCCCTCGGCCACCCGGGTCGTCGAGTTGAAGCAGGCCTGCTACGGAGCCACGGCCGCCCTGCAGTTCGCCATCGGCCTCGTGCACCGCGACCCCGAGCAGCAGGTCCTCGTGATCGCCAGCGACATCTCCAAATACGAGCTGGACAGCCCCGGCGAGGCGACCCAGGGCGCGGCCGCCGTGGCCCTGCTCGTCGCCAAGGACCCCGCGCTGGTACGCATCGAGGGACCGTCGGGCCTGTTCACCGCCGACGTCATGGACTTCTGGCGGCCCAACTACCGCGATTGCGCACTGGTCGACGGACAGGAATCCATCACCGCCTATCTGCAGGCGGTGGAGGGCACGTGGAAGGACTACACGGAGCAGGGCGGCCACGCGCTCGACGAGTTCAGCGCGTTCTGCTACCACCAGCCGTTCACGAAGATGGCCCACAAGGCGCACCGCCACCTGCTGAACACCTGCGGCCACGACACGGACGAGGCCGACATCACACGCGCCATCGGGCAGACCACCGCCTACAACGCGGTCATCGGCAACAGCTACACCGCGTCGGTGTACCTGGGCCTCGCCGCGCTGCTCGACCAGGCGGACGACCTGACCGGCCGGTCCATCGGCTTCCTCAGCTACGGGTCCGGCTCCGTCGCCGAGTTCTTCGCCGGCAAGGTCGTGCCCGGCTACCAGGACCACCTGCGGACCAAGGAACACCGCGAGGCGATCGACCGGCGCCGCACCCTCGACCACGGCGCCTACCGCGAGCTGCACCAGCGGTCGTTGCCGACCGACGGGGGAGAGCACCCCACCCCGGCGCAGACCACCGGGCCCTTCCGGCTCGCGGCCCTGCGCGGCCACAAGCGCATCTACGAAAGGCGCTAGAGGCACATGGCCGGCATCGGGATCCTCGGCACGGGCGCCTACGTGCCCGATCGGGTCGTCTCCAACGACGAAGTCAGCGCGGCCGCGGGCGTCGACGACGCCTGGATCATCCGCAAGACCGACATCCGCGAACGGCGCTGGGCCGCCCCCCACCAGGCAACCTCGGACCTGGCCACGGCCGCCGGGCGGGCCGCGCTGGCATCGGCCGGCATCACCGCCGACCAGCTGACGGCGATCGTCGTCGCCACCTCCACACCGGACCGCCCGCAGCCGCCCACCGCGGCCTACGTCCAGCACAACCTCGGTGCGGCGGCAGCGGCGGCCTTCGACGTCAACGCCGTGTGCTCCGGGGAGGTGTTCGCGCTCACCGCCGTCGAGGGCGTGCTCGCCCGGCGCGGCGGCCACGCGCTGGTCATCGGCGCCGACCTGTACTCGCGCATCCTCAACCCCCTCGACCGCAGGACGGCCGTGCTGTTCGGCGACGGCGCCGGCGCGATGGTCCTGGGCTCCGACGGCCAGGGCGCACGCATCCGCCACACCGCCCTGCACACCTTCGGCGACCTGACCGACCTGATCCAAGTACCCGCGGGCGGCAGCCGGCTCCCCATCGACCAGACCGCCCTCGACGCCGGACTCCAGTACTTCGCGATGGACGGGCGCGCCGTACGCAGCTTCGTCGAGGAACGCCTGCCGCCGCTGGCCAAGCAGTTCCTGCACGAGGCCGGCGTCACCCCCGAGGACATCCGCCACTTCGTCCCGCACCAGGCCAACGGTGTCCTGCTCGGCACGGTCTTCGCAGACCTGGGCCTGTCGCGGGCATCCCTGCACCTCACCCTGACGCACTACGGCAACACCGGAGCCGCCTCCATCCCGATCACCTTGGACGCGGCGGCCCGCACCGGGGCCTTGTGCCCCGGCGATCTCATCCTCCTGGCCGGCTTCGGCGGCGGCATGGCGGCGGGACTCGCCCTGGTCGAGTGGTGAACAGGCCCTGGGGCCTGTCGCCCCAGGGCCTGACCCCGTCGCTTTTCGCTCCGTCGTCCGACCCCGGCAGAAACGGTTGACATGACAGCGAGACATCACACGGTGTGCGTGATAGGTGTCGGACCGCGCGGACTCTCCGTGATCGAGCGACTGTGCGCCAACGCCCGTTCCCTGCCCGAAGGCAGCACCCTCCACATCCATGTGGTCGACCCCTACCCGCCCGGCCCCGGCAAGGTGTGGCGGACCGATCAGTCACAGCACCTCCTCATGAACACCGTGGCCGGACAGATCTCCCTGTTCACCGACGCCACCGTCGACATGCAAGGCCCCCTCGAGCCGGGCCCGAGCCTGCACGAATGGGCCATGGCACTCGTGGCGGGCGAAGTAGCCGGCGACCACCCGCCGCACGTCCTGCACGAGGCCCGCGCCCTGGGCCCCGACACCTACCCGACACGCGCGTTCTACGGCCACTACCTGCGGTGGGTCTACCAGCACATCGTCCAGGGCGCGCCCTCGAACCTCACGGTCAGCGCGCACCGCTCCCGCGCCGTGGCCCTGGACGACGACCCGGACGCCCCCCACGGAACCCGCCAGCGGGTCCAGCTGAGCGACGCGACCCGGCTGACCGGCCTCGACGCCGTGATCCTGTGCCAGGGCCACCTGCCGGCCCGCCCGGACGACGCCGAGCGCGAATTCACCGCCCACCTACGCCAGCTGGGGCTCACGCACATCCCGCCGGCCAACCCCGCGGACGTCGACCTCGACGTACTGGAGCCCGGCACAAGGGTGCTGCTGCGCGGGCTCGGCCTGAACTTCTTCGACTACATGGCCCAGCTCACCGCCGGCCGCGGCGGCTCCTTCACCCGGATCGGCGGCCGGCTCGTCTACCACGCCTCCGGCCAGGAGCCCCGGCTCTACGCGGGCTCCCGCCGCGGCATCCCCTACCAGGCCCGCGGCGAGAACGAGAAAGGCCCGCACGGCCGGCACGAGCCGCTGCTGCTCACCGCCGACCGCATCACCGCGCTGCGCCGCTCCAAAGGCCGCTCCGGTCTCGACTTCAAGGCCGACCTGTGGCCGCTGATCTCGCGGGAAGCCGAGGCGGTCTACTACGCGACGCTGCTCAGGTCCTGCGGGGACACCCACCAGGCCGAGCGGTTCCAGCCCGACTATCTTCACGCCGACACGGCAGAGCGGCAGACCGACGCCGTCCTCGACGCGTACGGCATCGGTGACAAGGACCGCCTCGACTGGGACCTGCTGGCCCGCCCCTACCGCGACCGGGAGTTCACCGGCCCGCGCGACTTCACCGGCTGGCTCCTCGACCACCTGCGCCAGGACGTCGCCGAAGCCCGCTCCGGCAACGTCAACGGCCCCCTCAAGGCGGCACTCGACGTCCTGCGCGACCTGCGCAACGAGGTCCGCCTCGCCGTCGACCACGGCGGCCTGCACGGCGACTCGTACCGCACCGATCTGGTCGGCTGGTACACCCCGCTCAACGCCCACCTGTCGATCGGCCCGCCGGCCCGCCGCGTCGAGGAGATGATCGCGCTGATCGAGTCCGACGTGCTGCGGATCCTCGGCCCGGACCTGAAGGTCACGGCCGAACGCACCGGATACACCGTCCACTCGCCGCTCGTGCCCGCCTCGGCGGTCACCGTCGACGCGCTCGTCGAGGCACGCCTGCCCGCCATCACCCTGACCCGCACCGACGACGCACTGCTGCGCCATCTGCTGGTCACCGGGCAGTGCACCACCTACCGCATCCGCAACCGATCCCACGGCGCGTACGAGACCGACGGCACGGCCGTCACCGAGCGGCCCTTCCGCCTCATCGACGCGGCCGGACGCCCGCATCCGAACCGCTTCGCCTTCGGGGTACCCACCGAGTCGGTGCACTGGGTGACGGCCGCGGGCATCCGCCCCGGCGTCAACTCGGTGACGCTCACCGACGCCGACGCCATCGCCCGCGCCTCACTCGCCTGCGGCACGGCAGCCGGACCGCAGCAGGAACAGGCACCCGGACAGGACGCTCACACAGGACAGGGACTCATCCATGCCCAGTGACACCCCCCTCACCGCCCAGGCGGGCACCGGCCCGGCCCCGGTGCCCCTGGACTGCGGTCTGCTCTCACCGGTCTGGGCGGACGCCCCCGTCGTCGCCGCGCTCAGCGACCACGCATGGCTGCAGGCCATGCTGGACGCGGAGGCGGCCCTGAGCCGGGCACAGGCCCGCCTCGGCACGGTGCCCGATGCGGCCGCGAAGGTGATCACCGAGACGGCGCGGGCCGACCGCCTCGACCTGCCGGCCCTGGCCGCCCAGGCCCGCCAGTGTGCCAACCCCGTGGTGGCACTGGTACGGGAGTTCACCGCGCTGGTCGCACAACGGGACCCGGACGCGGCCGCGTACGTGCATCGCGGGTCGACCAGCCAGGACATCCTCGACACGGCGACCGTCCTGGTCGCCCACCGGGCCCTGCGCCTGATCCGCGCCGACCTCGCCCGCGTCGCGCAGAACCTGGCCGCACTCGCCGAGAGCCACCGCGACACACTGATGGCGGGCCGCACCCTGGCCCTCCACGCGGTGCCCACGACCTTCGGCGTGAAGGCGGCCGGCTGGCGCCACCTCGTCCTGGACGCCGTGGACAAACTGGACCGGCTCGGCGCGGGCGGACTTCCCGTCCAACTCGGCGGAGCCGCCGGAACGCTGGCCGGATACCTCCAGTACGCCAGGGACGCCGACCCCGCCGCGTACGTGAAGGACCTCACGGCGGCCTTCGCCGACGAACTGGGGCTGTCCGCACCGCTGTTGCCCTGGCACGTCCTGCGCACCCCCGTCGTGGACCTGGCCACGGCGGGGGCGTTCACCTGCGGCGCCCTGGGCAAGATCGCGGTCGATGTGCTGTCCCTGACCCGGACCGAGGTCGCGGAGGTGCACGAGCCGGCCCCCGCGGGCCGCGGCGCGTCCTCGGCGATGCCGCACAAACGCAATCCCGTACTGGCCACGGCCATCCGGTCCGCCGCCCTGCAGACCCCGCAGCTCGCGGCGACCGTGCTGGGCTGCATGCCGAGCGAGGACGAACGGTCGGCCGGCGCCTGGCACGCGGAGTGGGAGCCCCTGCGCTCCCTGCTGCGGCTGACCGGAGGCGCGGCGCACCAGGCGGTGGAGCTCGTCTCCCAGCTGACGGTGGACACGTACCGCATGCGGGCCAACACCGCCATCACCGGCGGGCAGATCGTCTCCGAGCGGATCGCCGCCGTCCTGGCTCCACTGCTCGGCAAGGCACGGGCCCGGGACCTGCTGAACGAGGCGTCCGCACGGTCGGCGCGCACCGGCGAGTCCCTCGCCGACATCCTGCGCCAGGACGACCGGGCGTCGGCCGTCCTCGCCGAGGCCGGGCTCACCGACCTGTTCGAGGCCCGGGCGTACACCGGGGCCGCCGGCGCGCTGACGAAGCGCGCGCTGTCCCGGCCGCTGCCCTCGTAGCCCCTCGCAGGCCCTCGTGGCGCCTACGAGGGCCTGCGAGGGCCCGGCGCGGTCAGCCCCGGCGCTCCAGGGCGATCTCGGTGAGCTCTTCTATGTCGAACTCCGAGCGGCCAGGTGTGCCGTAGCGCGTCAGCTTCCCCCGGCTCACCCACTTCCGGATGGTGGCTTCGGACACGCCCGCCGCCAGGGCGGCCACATTCGTCGGAATGAGCCTGTGCCGTGGCGGCCTGTTCACGCGACGTCCTCTCGCTGCCGATTCATGAGCTGCCGCAGTTCCAGCCATTCCCGCATCTCCCATGAGTGTCCGGAGGAGCAGCTGATGCTGCCCCTTCCCGTGTGTCCGAAAATCTGTGGCGAGGCGCTGATGTTTCCCGTGCAGTCATCCACGACGCACGCGGCGGCGAGCGCACGGTGATTGCCGTGCTCCGGATCGATGACGCGCAGCAGATCCATGCGAAGGCCGTCGATCTCGTCCGCGAAATCCTGGGCCGGCTGCTGGGCGGCCAGCCAATCCAGATGGTGTGTCAGGAAGCGCACGAGCTGCGTGACCGAGCGGTCCGGTGCGGGAACGGCGAGCTCTTCCACGACGATCTCCGCCCAGGACCCCAGGACGGCGACGATGTTGTACCGGGTGTCGAGCGCGGACACGTTCAGATGATCCCGCTTCCGACTCCCGGACACTTTCGTGGGGTTGCTGATCCGCCTGCTCGACGACGACATGTGGTGCAGGCATTCCTGATGCAGGCCGGGAAGGGCGCGCAGGTTGCGTTCCACCTGCTTGATACAGGGGACGCAGAGGGTGGACCCGATGGCGGTACGGACTTCCTGGGCGTGGCTCCTGGGGCATGCGTCGAACTCCATTGGGTCTCCTTCGTCAGCTGACTCGCCCTGCGATCACCGCGGATCGCATGCCTTTCATTGCAGATTGCCGGAAGTGCATCTCGAATAAATCGACTCCGGGGGATGGAGCGTCGTCGGACCCGGATGTCGAGGCACATGGAAAGGGAGTGCGATGGCGGCATCCGCCCGGCACTCGTCATGCATTTCTATGGAGGAACTTGAGCGTTCCACGAGTGATCGTGGGTGTCAACGTTCGGCCTTGCGGCGAGATCGATAATCGAGCGGCGTGAAATTCTCAGTCCATCGCCGTTAAAGGGAGACCCGAGGTTCGTTCAAGGTTCAAAGGTGCGCGGCCCGGCGGACTTACGGCCGGAAATCCGTCAACTCCTGCAGGACACGCACGCGCTCAACCATGCGCCGACGCCGCTGACGTGACGCTCCGAGCTGCGCTGGAGAACCGGTCGAGCCGCGCTCGGACCGCAGCTCGCACGCTGTTGTCCGGCCGAGAGACACGCCGATAGCGTTCCAGACGCGAGGGGAGGGGGCTCGGTCACCAGGCGGATCTGCCTCGGCCTGCAACGGCGCGACCGCACGGACAAGTGGAGGAGTGCCGCCATGCCCACCCCGCAGCCGCACCAGCGTACGACCGAGATCGCCGCCCGAGCCCTTGCCGAGGCCCGCGCCATGGCCGGCGCCGGCCCGGCCCCCGCCCGCCGCACGTCCGGCGAACTGGCGGCCGCCGCGCTGCGCGCGTACGGCGCCCTGTCGGCGGGCCGCGCGCAGCCCGTCCCGTACACCGTGCTCGGGCCCGGCGGCGGGGTGCGCGGGCTCGCGGTCTTCCTCTCCGTGTACGCCGCCCAGCAAGAGCGGCAAGAGCGGCAGGAGCAGCAGGCCCCGAGCGGTGCGCTGCGGCCGGCCCAGGCCCCGGTGACGCTGGAGCGGCTGTCGCCCCTGGAACGCGCGGTCTTCCTCCTGCGGGACGTGTTCGCGTGCGGCCTCCCACAGATCGCGGCGGCCGTGGGGCGCTCGGAGGAGGAGTGCCGCCAACTCGCCGCCACCGCCCCCGTTCCCGGCGACGGCAGTGGTACGCCGCCGGGATGGCCCCGGCTCATCGTCGGGGCCGAGAACGTGGCCCGGGTGCTCGCCGCGACCGTCCCCCCGCTCGTGCGGATCGGCATCACCATGGAACAGCAGCCCGTCGACGGCCGGCCGGGCGTGGTCTTCCGCGACCGCAACGGCGAGATCCTCAACGCCCTGGCACTGGACATCGTCGACGGGCGCATCCAGACGATCCGCGTGGTGCCCGGCTCCGAGGCGCTCGGCTCCGAACGGGCTCAATAATTCGGCACATCATCCGCCGGTGCGCCGGTCGAATTCGCCTCGAGTGTTCATCGCGTCCATTGGAATTCCATTGCGGACACATTCCTGTCGGCGCAATATTGGGTGCGCATCCTGCGGCGCGAGGAGAATTCGCCCTGAACCGCCTTCCGCGCCCATTCAGTTGCTTGAAACAGCCCCCTCTTTATGTGTCATCAACAGACGACACCGCTGGATCGGAGCGTCATGGAGGACCTCATGCGGGGGATTCGCATCCGCGGGGCATTGCAGCAGCCCGAATGGAGCAACCCCCTGCAAGTACGCAGGGTGGGCGAGGTACTTGCCGCACGTCCCCCGCTCGTGCGGGCCGACGACGTGGCCACGCTGCGGACGCTGCTGGGCAAGGTGGCGCTCGGCGAAGCCATGGTGCTGCAGTCCGGGGACTGCGCCGAGGACCCGCAGGAGTGCACCCGCCACCACATCGCGCGCAAGAGCGCCCTGCTCGACCAGCTCGCCGGGACACTTAGCCTGGCCACCCGCAAGCCCGTCCTGCGCGCCGGCCGCATCGCGGGACAGTTCGCCAAGCCCCGCTCCAAGCCCACCGAGGTCGTCGACGGCGTCGAACTCCCCGTCTTCCGCGGCCATATGGTCAACGGCCCGGAGCCGGACCACGAAAACCGCCGCCCCGACCCCCTGCGCATCCTCACCGGCTACATGGCCGCCAGCGACATCGTCGAGCACCTGGGCTGGCGCGAACGCCCCGCGAGGCCAGGCGCCGTGGACCATCTGGTGTGGACCAGCCACGAGGCGCTGCTCCTCGACTACGAGATCCCCATGCTCCGCACCGACGAGACGGGGCAGATGTTCTTCCTCGGCTCGACCCACTGGCCGTGGATCGGCGAGCGCACCCGCCAGGTCGAGGGCGCCCACGTCGCCCTGCTCGCCCAGGTCGCCAACCCGGTGGCGTGCAAGATCGGTCCCGCCACGCGGCCCGACGAACTGCTCGCCCTGTGCGAGCGGCTCGACCCGTGGCGCGACCCCGGGCGCCTCACCCTCATCGCACGCATGGGCGCCGGCGCCGTCACCGAGCGGCTGCCGCGCCTCGTCGACGCCGTACGCCGCGCCGGCCACCCCGTCATCTGGCTCAGCGACCCCATGCACGGCAACACCGTGACGGCGCCCGGCGGCCGCAAGACCAGGCTCGTGCGGATGGTCTCGCTCGAGGTCTCCCGCTTCGTCGAAGCCGTGCGCGCAGCGGGCGGCGTCCCCGGCGGACTGCACCTGGAAACCACACCGGACGACGTCACCGAATGCGCCACCACCGAGGCCGATCTCGACTCCGTGGGCCAGCGCTACACCTCGCACTGCGACCCCCGCCTCAACCCGTGGCAGGCCCAAGCCGTGGTCTCGTCCTGGACCGCCTGAGCCACCGGAAGTGGAGCCATGACCGGCATACCCCCCATCAGCCCGTACCCGCTGCCCGCCGCCGGCGACATACCCGCGCCCGTCGTGCACTGGACCGCCGAACCGGACCGGGCGGTCCTCCTCGTCCACGACATGCAGCGGTACTTCCTGGGGCCGTTCCCCGACAGCCTGCGCGAGGAACTGGTCCGCAACGCCGCGCTGCTGCGCGACCGCTGCGCCGCAGCCGGCGTCCCGGTCGCCTACACCGCCCAGCCCGGCGGCATGAGCGACGAACAACGCGGTCTGCTCAAAGACTTCTGGGGCCCCGGCATGCGCCCCGACCCCGAGGACCGCCAGGTGGTCGACGCGCTCGCGCCCACTGAGCACGACCGGCTGCTCACCAAGTGGCGCTACAGCGCGTTCTTCCGGACCGACCTGCTGGAGTGGATGCGCGAGCAGGGCCGCGACCAGCTCGTCCTGTGCGGTGTCTACGCCCACGTCGGGGTGCTCGCCACCGCCGTCGAGGCCTTCACGAACGACATCCAGCCGTTCCTCGTCGCCGACGCCACGGCCGACTTCTCGCAACGCCACCACCGCGCGGCCCTCACCTACGCCGCCGAGCGCTGTGCCCTCGTCACCACGGTCAAGGAAGTGTTCGCATGACGTACGGTCCGCCCGCACCCCCCGGCGACGAGACGTCCGGCGACCTGCTCGACCGGGCACTGGAAGGACAGCTGGAGGCATTCGCCCTGCTGCACCGGCCCGGCACCGCCGGCTCCGGCGTCGTGGAGGTCCTGGCGGGCCCGGTGTCCCTGCCCGCCACGCTGGCCGACATCCCGCTGCCCCCGGCCCGCGGCAGCGGCGCCCACCACGAGGTCCTGGTCATCGTTCCCTACCGGCAGCTCGCAGAGCGCGGCTTCGCCTGCGCCGACGACGGGACCCCGCTGGTGGCGATGACCGTGACCGGCCGGCAACAGCTGCCGCTCGGCGAGGCCCTGGCCCGCCTCCCCGACGTGCCCACCCCCCTGGCCGGCAGCGGATTCGACGTCGACGACGAGGCGTACGAGGAAGTGGTGCGCCGCGTCGTCAAGGAGATGATCGGTACCGGCGAGGGCGCGAACTTCGTCATCAAGCGCACCCTCGTCGCCGACATCACGCACTACGGGCCGCGCAGCGCCCCGGCCCTGTTCCGCCGGCTCCTCGAACGCGAATCCGGCGTGCACTGGACGTTCCTGATCCACACCGGCACCCGGACCCTGGTCGGCGCCTCGCCCGAGCGCCACATCAGCCTCCAGGGCGGCACCGCCGTCATGAACCCCATCAGCGGCACGTACCGCTACCCGAGCTCGGGCCCCACCCTCTCGGGCGTGCTGGAATTCCTGGACGACCGCAAGGAGACCGACGAGCTGTACATGGTGCTCGACGAGGAACTCAAGATGATGGCCCGCATCTGCGCGGCGGGCGGCCGTGTCGTGGGCCCCTACCTCAAGGAAATGGCCAGGCTCGCGCACACCGAGTACTTCATCGAGGGACGCACCGACCGCGACGTGCGCGACATCCTGCGCGAGACGATGTTCGCGCCCACGGTCACCGGCAGCCCGCTGGAGAGCGCCTGCCGGACCATCTACCAGTACGAGCCGGGCGGCCGCGGCTACTACAGCGGCACCGCCGCGCTCATCGGACGGGACGCCGACGGGCAGCGCGTCATGGACTCCGCGATCCTCATCCGCACCGCGGACATCACCCCCCAAGGACGCCTCGGCATCGCAGTGGGCGCCACCATCGTGCGGCACTCCGACCCCGCCTCCGAGGCAGCGGAGACCCGCGCCAAGGCAGCCGGACTCCTCGCCGCGCTGGGCGGCGACGGCAAGGAGCGCTTCGCCGACCATCCGAGCGTGCGCCAGGCACTTCAGCGGCGCAACGACTCCATCGCCGCCTTCTGGCTGGCCGACGAAGCGGCACGCACCCCGGCGCCGGGCGGCCTGGCCGGGCGCAGCGTCCTCGTCGTGGACGCCGAGGACACCTTCACCGCGATGATCGACCAGCAACTGCGCTCCCTCGGGCTACGGGTGACGGTCCGCCGCTACGACGAGGAGTACGCCTTCGAGAGCCACGACCTGGTCGTGATGGGGCCGGGCCCGGGGGATCCGCAGGAGGCCGCCCACCCCAAGATGCGGCACCTGCACACGGCGCTCGACACGCTGCTGCGCGAACGCCGGCCCTTCCTCGCCGTCTGCCTCAGCCACCAGGTCCTGGGCCTCAGGCTCGGCCTGCCGCTGCACCGCAGGGCGGTGCCCAACCAGGGCGTGCAGAAGAAGATCGACCTGTTCGGCGCCGCCGAACACGTCGGCTTCTACAACACCTTCTCCCTGGTCAGCGAGAACGACGCCGTCATCGTGGACGGGGTGGGGCCGGTGCGGGTGAGCCGGGACACGGCCACCGGTGAGGTGCACGCACTGCGCGGGCCCGGCTTCGCCTCCCTGCAGTTCCACCCCGAGTCCGTGCTCACCAGGGGCGGGCCCCGCATCATCGGCACGGCCCTGGCCGACCTGCTCGCGACGGCCCCGACCACCCGCGCCGCCTGATCCGCCCGCACCCCTTCGACCAGTGGGAGAACGAACGGATGCACACGTACGTAGTCGTCGACGCCTTCGCGCGCGAGCCCCTGACCGGCAACCCGGTGGCGGTGTTCTTCGGCAGCGACGACCTGACCGCCGGGCAGATGCAGCGCATCGCACGGGAGATGAACCTCTCGGAGACCACGTTCGTGCTCCGGCCCCGCCACGACGGCCACGACGCCCACGTGCGGATCTTCACCCCCGTCAACGAACTCCCCTTCGCAGGACACCCGTTGCTCGGCACCGCCATCGCCCTGGGAAGGCGCACCGACGGGGACCGGCTGCGGATCGAGACCGCGATGGGCGTGATCCCCTTCGAGCTGGACCGCGTCGCCGGCAACGTCGTCGCGGCGAGCATGCGCCAGCCGGTGCCCGTGTGGGAGCCCTTCGACCGCGCCGATGAACTCCTTGAGGCACTGGGCATCGCCACGTCGACGCTCCCGGTGGACATCTACCGCAACGGCCCCCGCCACGTCCTCGTCGGCCTGGAAAGCGTCGAGGCCCTGGCCACACTGGACCCCGATCACCGCGCCCTGGCCCGCTTCCCCGACATGGCGACCAACTGCTATGCCGGATCGGGCAGTTCATGGCGCAACCGCATGTTCTCGCCCGCGTACGGAGTCCTGGAGGACGCCGCCACCGGCTCCGCCGCCGGGCCCATCGCCATCCACCTCGCCCGGCACGGCCTCGCCCCCTACGGGCGGCGCATCGAGATCACCCAGGGCGTCGAGATCGGCCGCCCCTCACCCATGGGCGCCCTCGTCCACGGGGAGGGCGACCGCGTCGACTCCGTCGACGTCTTCGGCCACGGCGTCCTCACCATCGAAGGGCTGCTCCATGTCTGACCTGTCCCACACGCGTTCCGAGTCGCTCACCGGCGCCATCGAGGTGGACTTCCCCGAGTTCCTCGCGCCGCCGCCCGAGCCGATGGGACTGCTGGCCGCATGGCTGAAGGCCGGCACCGCACACGGCGTGCGCGAGCCCCGCGCCCTGGCCCTGGCCACCGCCGACGACCGCGGCCGCACCTCCTCGCGCACCGTGGTCCTCTCCTCGGTGACGGACGCCGGGATCGCCTTCACCACCCACGCCGACAGCCAAAAGGGCCGCGAACTGGCCCAGAACCCATGGGCGTCCGGTGTCCTGTACTGGCGCGAGACCAGCCAGCAGATCACCTTCGCGGGCCCCGTGACCCGGCTCTCCGACGCCGAGACCAACACCCTGTGGTTCGCACGGCCCGTCTTCACCCACCCCATGACCACCGTGTCCCGGCAGAGCCGGCCGGTGACCGACCTCGACCACTTCGCCGAACTGCGGGCCAAAGCCCTCGAACTGGGCCAGCCGCAGCAGCCGTTGCGGCGCCCCCAGACATACGCGGCCTACCGGCTGGCGCCCGCCTGCGTGGAATTCTGGGCCAACGGCACCGACCGGCTGCACGAGCGGCTGCGCTACGACCGCGCCGGCGACGGCTGGCAGATCAGCCGCCTCCAGCCTTAGCGCCCACGCCCACGCCCACGCCCGCGTCCACGAAAAAGAGCCCCCGCCGTCCCCCCCCCTTCACGGGCGGGACGACGGGGGCTCCTTTTTCGTGGGGGTTCGGGTGTTCAGCCGGCCGCGACGGCCTCGACCACGGACGCGTGCGGCGAGGGCTCCACGAAACGCGTGACCGCGAATCCCGCCGCCGTCAGCAGCGCCTCGTACTCCGCGCGGGTGCGGCCCTTGCCGTTCAGGACCGTCATCATCAGCATGTCGATCGTCTTGCCCGGGTGAGGATCGTTGCCCGCCGGGATCATGGCGTTGACGGCGAGGAGCCGTCCGTGCGCGGGCATCGCGCCGCGGCACGTCCGCAGGATCTGCAGGCACTGCTCGTCCGGCCAGCTGGCCAGCACGTGCTTGAGGAGATAGACGTCGGCGCCCGACGGCACGGAGGCGAAGAAGTCCCCCGCCACCGCGCTCCACCGCCCCTTCAGGTCCGGGGCGTCCAGGACATGCCCGGCCACCACGTTCTCCAGGTCGAACAGGGTGCCCGTCATGTGCGGGTTGCGCCGCAAAACCGCGCGCAGCAGACCGCCGCGCCCGCCGCCCACGTCCACGACGCTCCTGGCCTCGGGAAAGTCGCAGACCTCGGCGATGTCGTTGCTCAGCGCCTCGGAGAACGCCGCCATACTGGAGTTGAAGGCCCTTCCGAACTCCGGCTCGCCGGCCACATAGTCGTAGAAGGGGATGCCGTACAGGCCCTCGAACGCGGTGGTGCCCGTACGGACCGCGTCGTGGAGACGGCCCGCCGACTCCCAGAAAGCCGCCTCGCCGCGCACCCTGATGTAGTCGCGCAGGGACCGCTCCGCGTGCGTGCACAGCGGCTCGGCGAGCGGGGTGAGGTGGAAGCGGCCCTGCTCGTCCTCGCGGAAGACCCCCTTGGTGGCGAGGAACCGCAGAAGCCGGTACAGGTGCGGGCCGTCCGCCTGCACCGCCCCGGCCAGTTCGCCGGCGGTGCGCGGGCCCTGCGCCAGGTGGTCGGCGATGCCGAAACGCGCGGCGGCGTGCAGGGCCGCCGAGTACACATAGCCCAGGGCGAGTTCGAGCAGTTCGCCCGTCACCTGTGAGGTGCCGGACATCTTCGGGTCTTCTGCGGCCTCCAGGCGAACGCCTGCCATCGGTAAAGTCCCCTCTTCCATGCCGTACGAGGTCCAGGGCCCAACGGATCGTGCACGAGCCCCGGCATACGCCTCCCAGCCTGCGCCCGGCCCATCGCGTCCCGCTCAAGTACCGCGGGAGTACACCCCCCAAGCGCTCGAACACCGCTCGACCCGGCCCCGAGCCGCGGACACGAGGATTCACCTCGACCGCCCGAACACGCTGCTGAGGGGACACCATGGCTGACGACGCACCGCACGGCTTCACCGACGCCGCCGAGCTGCGCCGCAAGAACCGTGCCACCGTCGAGAAGTACCTGGCGGACACGAAGGGCCCGGCCCGGCTGCACCGGCACGAGCTGTTCGTCGAGCACGGCAGCGGCGGTCTGTGGACCAGCGACACCGGAGAACCCATTGTTATTCAGGGCCGCGACCGGCTGGCCGAGCACGGGGTCTGGTCACTCGAGATGTTCCCGGACTGGGAGTGGTACAACATCCAGGTCTTCGAGACGCAGGACCCGAACTTCTTCTGGGTCGAGTGCGACGGGCACGGAAAGATCCGCTTCCCGGGCTATCCCGAGGGCTACTACGAGAACCACTTCCTGCACTCCTTCGCCCTCGACGACGGAAAGATCGTGCAGAACCGCGAGTTCATGAACCCCTTCCAGCAGCTGCGGGCCCTCGGCATCCCCGTCCCGGAGATCAAGCGCGAGGGAATCCCCACCTGAAAGGCGACCGGCCCCGGTGGCGACGCGCGAGCGGGCGCGGCCACCGGGGCCGGTCGGCCGGCACGGCGTCAGCCGAGCAGATACCGCTGGATGGTCGGCGAGAGCAGCTCGATCAGCTCCTCGCCCGACGCCGACGCGATCGGCTCCATCTTCAGGACGTAGCGGTACAGGACCACGCCCCAGACCTGCGCCGCCGCCGCGTTGATGTTGATCGCCGGAACGGCGAGCGTCTCGGCGACCTGCTCGATGTTCATCGGCTTGCCCTCGAGCGCGATGCCCACCTGCGCGAAGAGCTGCGAGTACAGGAAGTCGCGCAGCTGCTCCGCGCCCTCCTCGGTGGTGGTCGCGGCGGCGAGGGTGGCGAGCAGCTTCGGCCGCACCCCGGGGTCTTCCCAGCGGGTCAGGGCCGAGCGCAGAAGGCTCTCGGCCAGCTGCTCGCGCGGCCCGCTGAGCGATTCCGCGCTGGCCTGGGCGAGCCCCGCCCCGAGCGAGCTCAGGGCGGCCATGCCCCCTTCGGTCTCAGCGACGTCGGACATCTCTTCCTCTCCTGTTCCTGTGGTCACGCGACCTTCGTCGCGCAGAGAACGGCCTCCACCGGGAGGGCGTTCTTCGGCATCGTGGCGGGATCCTCGGCGATGGCCTTGGTGACCTTGAACCCGCACTCCTCGATCCAGCGCTGCCACGTCGACAGCTTCTGCGGCCCGCCCTGCCCCATGGCGCAGCCGATGAAGAAGCTGGGATAGAAGTCGACGGTGTAGTTGTCCCGGTCCTTGAGGTTCTCGGGGAACACCGGCACCAGGACGTTGATGGTCCCGCCGGCCTCCAGCGACCGGTGGACGCCTTCGAGGATCCGGAACACGTCACTCTTGTCGAACATGGGCAGGAAGTGCTTGATCAGCACGGTGTCGAAACCCCGCGGCACCTCCTCGAAGACGTCGCCGCCGATGAAGGAGCAGTGCTCCTCCACACCATGGGCCTTGAAGTTCTCCAGGCACTCCTTCTCCTTCGCCGGCAGGTCGAAGGTGGTGACCTTCAGCCCGGGAGAGGCCTTGTGCCGGTAGGTGTGGATCGCGCCGAGACCCGTGTTGCCGGCGAGGTCGAGGACCTGCGCACCGGAGGGGATGTCGACGTGTCCGAAGAACCACGGGTCGATGTGGGCCGTGGCGGTGTTCATCAACCGCGCCCACGACTCGCGCAGTTCGTCGTGCTCGGCCAGCGCGTTGTACAGGTCGCCCTCGGAGCCGTAGACCTCGCGCAGACCCACGGTCGTGCCGGTGCGCACGCTCTCGGTCAGATGGAACAGCTGCCGCAGCGAAACCATCTTGATCATGTCCAGATCGGCGAGCACGAGCCGCTCGTCATCCTCGGAGAGGTCGGCGAGCGCGTCGAGGGTGTAGGCGCCGGTCTCCTCGTCGTGGGCGATGAAGCTCTCCTTGACCAGCAGGAGGAGGAGCTGTTGCACAGCGTCGGGCTTGGCGCCGACGGCCTCGCCGAGCTGGACCGCGGTCAGGCCGGGCGTCTGGCGGAGCTTGTCGATGATGCCGAGCTCGAAGGTGGACAGCAGGGTCATGAACCGCGAGGGGCCCACCATGTATTCGCGAAACCGCGCGAGGGTGGCGTCAGACGTCATTGCAGGGATCCCTTTCGAAAATTGGTCGCTGCCGCCGGCGGGCCGGGCAGCGAGACGCGAACGGCCCGGGCCCGGCGGCAGGTCGCCGCCGGGCCCGGACCGTCGCCTTGCCGGTCGGGCGGGTTCGGGTCAGGCCGCGTCGGCGGCGCCGAACCAGCGCCGCAGAGCCTGCGCCAGGCCCTCGGCATCGCTGCCCGCCCAGGCGACGTAACCGTCGGGGCGCACCAGCAGGGCGGTGGCGCCACCGAAGGTGTCCGCCGACGGCGGCGTGCCGGTGACGGTGGAGACCCGGTCCTTCCAGCCGGCCGCGACGGCCCGCACCGCGGAGCTGTCGGCGAGGTCGAGCAGCACGCCCTGCGCCGGGTGCAGCAGCTCGGGCGTGCGGACCGGGCCGCTCGCGGTGTCCAGCGTGCGCGGCGGCAGCCGGCGGCCGACGAGCGGGTGGCCGCCGGCGTCGATGTCGTAGCGGATGTCGATGTGGCTGACCGCGCCCGCCCACTGCCGCTTGACCTCGTCGAGAGCGATCAGCTCGGCGAACAGCTCGCGCAGCGCCTGCGACTCCTCGCCACCGAAGATGGCCTGCCCCTGGGCGCGGGTGTTCGACAGCAACCGCGCGCCCACCGGGTGGCGCTCCGCGTGGTACGTGTCCAGCAGTCCCTCGGGCGCCCGGCCCCGGACGGTGGCGGCGAGTTTCCAGCCCAGGTTGACCGCGTCCTGCACACCGGCGCTCATGCCCTGACCGCCCACCGGCAGGTGGATGTGCGCGGCGTCCCCGGCCAGCAGCACGCGGCCCTTGCGGTACTCGGCGGCCTGCCGGGTGGCGTCGGTGAAGGAGCTGACCCACTGCGCGGTGCCACCGGAGATGTCCTCGCCGGTCACCCGCTTCCACGCCGCGGCGACATCGGCGAACTCGACGCCCTCACCGGCGCCCAGGAGCGAGGTGTCGTACTCGGACAGGATGATGCGGTCCACCCCGCCGGGCAGCTGGAAGACCTGCACCAGACCGCCGGGCAGCCGCTCGCCGTGCGGGCGCGGCCGCACCCCGCAGCCGACCACGTCGGCCAGGTGCATGACCTGGCTCCCGGACGTGCCGGGGAAGTCGATGCCCGCGGCCTTGCGCACCGCGCTGCGCGCGCCGTCGGTACCCACCAGGTACCGGCCGCGCAGCTCCTCCTGCCCGCCGTCGGGGGTGGCCACGGTGACCGTGACGCCGTCCTCGTCCTGCTCCAGGGACAGGAACGTGCGGCCGCGGCGCAGATCGGCGCCGAGCGCACCGGCCCACTCCTCCAGGACCGCCTCGGTCTGGGACTGCGGGATGCCCCGGGCCCCGAAGTTCGCGTCCTCGAGCACGGTGTAGTCGAACGGGATACCGCCGAAGTGCCCGAACGGGCTGGTCTCCAGGCCGGGGAAACGCTCGACGAGACCGCGCTGGTCGAACGATTCCAGGGCACGCGTGGTGAAACCGAGCGCGCGCGACTCACCGCTGGGCTGCTCCAGCGCCTCGGCCACGACGACGCTCGCCCCGCCCAGACGCAGTTCCCCGGCCAACATCAGACCGGTAGGACCGCCTCCGACGACGATGACGTCCGCATCCAGCTTCCTGGCCATGTCAATCCTTTCCTCATGTCTGTCACGTTCTCGGTGCGACGTGCATAGGGGCGCAGCACGATGCCCCGGGCTCCGACGTGCGGTGCCCGGGGCATCGTGGTGCTGGTGCCGATGGCGCCGGCGGGTGGGCTCAGCCGTGCTGGCCGGGCGTGTAGTTGCCGCCCGGGATCCCGCCGATGACACCGAGCCGGTTGCTGGCGTTGATCAGCGCGACCAGGCAGGTCAGCGCGGCCAGCTGCTCCTCGTTGTAGTGCTTGGAGGCGTTCGTCCACACGTCCTCCGGCACACCGCCGGCGCCGTCGGTGATCCGGGTGCCCTGCTCGGCGACCTCAAGGGCGGCCCGCTCGGCCTCGGTGAAGACGGTGGCCTCGCGCCAGACCGGGACCAGGTTGACCCGCGTCGCGCTCTCTCCGGCGTGCGCCAGGTCCTTGCTGTGGATGTCGGTGCAGAAGCCACAGCCGTTGATCTGGCTCACCCGCAGCAGCACCAGATCGATCGTCACCTTCGGCAGCAGACCGCTGTTGATGACGGCCAGGCTCGCCGTGTTGATGCCCTTCATGGCCTTGCCGGCGATTTCACTGCCGAAAAGATTCACACGCACAGACATAAGACACTCCTCAAAAGTGGGGTGGTGGTTACCGCTTCACCTTTCCGACGACGCAGCCCCGGAAAGTGTGAGGTCGCCTGATGTGATGCCCGTCACAGCCCTTTGCGGGGCTGCTGAGGTCACACCTTTTCGCCGGTGACTTCGTGCAGCAGATTCCGCAGCAGGGGCGAGAGCCGGATGTACGGACCGAGATTCAGGTGCTGCCCGTCCGGGGACCACTTCAGCGCCGCGATGACGAACGGACGGTCGGAATACGTGCACCGCGTGTTCCGTACGAACTTCTCGATCCGCGGGTCGAGGGGAACGGGAAGCAGCGACGGATCCCAGTTGCGGACCGGCGCCGGCGCGTAGCAGATCTTCTCGATCCGCGAGGACTCCCAGCCGAGGGTGACGTAGGACCGGAAGGACCGCTGCGCGAACTCCAGCGCCCGCCCCTGCGGTTCCGACAGGCCCAGTTCACGGTTGAGCGACTGGATGTTGTCCTCGGTGCGGAAGGCGTCGGGCAGGTGGGCGAAGTACAGATTGACCTTCCGGCTCTGGTAGTTGATCCCGATCATCGCCACGTTGTCCAAGTGGTGGCGGGCGAACAGCTCCGCGTTGTCGGCCAGCGACGGCGGCATGGAGGGGATGGCCACGAGCTGCGCCACGGTCAGCGGGTCGCCCGGGAAGTGCGCGTAGACCTTGCTGAAGCCGCTGACGATGCCGCCGTCGATGAAGTACTCGCTGATCGGGACGCGCGCCTTGAGGTCGTCGAGCAGGCCCGCGACGGGGTGCTCCGGCGCCGTGACGAAGCCCTCGGCCAGCGCGACGGCGTAGGGGTCGGGCCCGCCGACCGGCACGGTGATGGTGTAGTCGAGGTCGTCCGTGGGGTCCCCGCCGGTCGCCACGCTCAGCACCATCCCGGCGTCCGCGAGCCCCTTCCCGTACGCGGTCAGGATCGGCCCGATCCTCTCGCGTGAGCAGGGCACCCCCAGCAGCCGAGCCGACTCCTCGATGGCCGAGTACACCTCGTCGACCGCGGTGGCTCCAGACATTTCTCCTCCTCCAAGTGCCTGACATTTCCTGTTTCGCAGCAGGCTTCGGCTCACATGGGACGCATGACGCATGACGCAGGACATAGGGCGCGTTGACGCAGCGCAGGAAGGGGCGCGCGGTGCGAAGGGAACGAGGCGTCTTCGAAGCCGGCCTTCGTCGCCGCCGGCGAAGGGGCGGACGGCGGACCGCCCGGGGCTGCGGCTCTCAACTCGACTGCCCACAACACGTTTTGGGCAGGGTTGGCGTGCTGGAAGAGTGACATGCGTGCCGTCGCCCCGCCAAGGGCGCCACAAAGTGAGGTGGGTCACGTGACGAGGTCGTCCCCGCCTCGACCAGGCCTCAAGCTGCCTCCACGAACAATCGAGCCGTTGCCGGCGTCCGCGGCACCATCGGCTGTCACGTGCGCGGACCCGGCGGTGTCTTCATGCCGGAGCCCAACCACGCACAACACAGAGGGAGAACACCATGGCACTGCGCGTTCCCAAGGCAGAGCTCTCCGACGAGCTCACGGAAAACCTCATCAAGACGTTCGGCGTCGTGCCCGAGCCCGTCGCGGTGGCGTGGCACAACCCCAAGGTGGCCGAGTCCACCCTGGAGCTCGGGAGCAAGGCGAACGAGTGGGACGCGGTCGACGAGAGCCTCAAGACGTTCGCGCACATGGCCGTCGCCGCCCAGGTCGGCTGCAACTGGTGCCTGGACATCAACTACTTCCAGGCGCTGAACCAGAACCTGGACCTGGCCAAGGCGAGCCAGGTGCCGAACTGGCGGGAGACGGACGTGTTCACGCCGCTGGAGCGCGACGTCCTGGAGTACGCCGAGGCCATGACCAACACGCCGCCGACCGTCACCGACGAGCTGTCCGCGCGGCTGCTCGAGGTGCTCGGCTCGGCAGCACTGGTCGAACTCACCGCGTTCATCGCCTTCGCCAACCTGGCGACCAGGAACAACAACGCGCTCGGGATCCAGTCCCAGGGCTTCTCCGAGGCGTGCGAGATTCCGCTGGCCGCGCGCCCCACGAACGCCGGGTCGCGCCCGACCGTGTGATCGACGATCCGTTCGTCGTCCATCGCAGCGAGGACGTCCTGCAGGAGTCCTGGCTGCGATGGGCGGACGTCGACCGCCCGCCCGTACGAGACCTGCGGGCCCACCTCGTCCGGATCGCCACGCGGCAAGCCCGCAACCGGCTGCGGACGTTGCCGCGCAGCCGCGAAACGCAGCGGGCCTGCACCACGGATGCGGGGAATCCGTGGTGCAGGCGACGCGGGCCGACCGGGTCAGGAAGCCGGGAGCTTCAGGAGCTGGCCGCTGGTGGTCAGCGTGTTGTTGGTGACGTAGATGTCACCGTTGGAAGCGATGTCCAGGCCCGTGGGCAGGTTCAGCGTGGTGCCGGTGCTGATCGGCGTGAGGGCACCCGTGGTCTTGTCGATCCGGGTCAGCGCACCGGTGTCGGGCTGGCTCACCGTGTCGCCCGTGGCGTACGACAGGGCGACCAGGTGGCCGTCGGGCTGCACGGCGAGGTCGATGACACCCGTCAGACCGGTGGTGAAGACGGTCGGGTCGCTGCCCGGCACCCAGCGCCAGATACGGCCGAGGCCCTTGCGGATGCCGCTCATGTCGGAGATGTAGTACGCGCCGTCCGCGCCCTTCACGATGCCGGTCGGCACCGCCTCGGCGTCCCCGTTCTTCGGGAAGACGAACTCCGTCTTGACGGTGCCGTCCGGGCTGACCCGCAGCAGGGTGTTGCCGGCGGCGTCGGTGACCAGGAAGTCGTCACCGACCTTGACCGACCGCTGCGGGTTGGACAGGACCTGGCTGCCGTCGGGGTTGAGGTTGCTCTCGTGCGTGGTCAGGTCGCCGAGGATCTTGCCCTTGGCGATGGCGAGCGTGCCGAGCGGCTCGGCGCCCGTGCCGAGCGCCGTACGGGTCGCGGCGGTGCCGCTCAGGCTGTAGGTCACCCGGTAGGTGCCGCTGCCGGCGCACTCGACGTGGTTCGCCCCCGCGATCACGTTGCTGCCGTCGGCGCGGACGATCATCTTGGACGGCAGACCGGTGACGACACGGCCCTTGAGGGAGCCCTTCACCCGGTAGATGGAGCCGGTGAAACCGAGGCACTGGGAGCCCGGCTCCGTGCAGGCGGTGGCCGGACCACTGCCGGACTCCGCGACCAGGATCGAGCCGTCGGGCTGGATCGCGACGTCACGCGGGTTCTTCAGACCGGAAGCGATGACCGTGGCTGCTGACGCGTCCTGGGTCGCGGCCTGGCTCTGGCTGGGTATCGCCATCACCGTGAGGCCGCCCACGACTGCCGTTGCCAGGAAGGCCCCCGCCCAAGACTTTGTTGCTCTGGACATGTCTCTCCTCAACTTGGCACGCCCCCGCAGTCAGGAGCGAATCAAACCTGCATCACCGTAGACGCAGGAATTGGCCCGAATGCAGTGTGCAACATCGGAAATTCCGCAGTTGTGCACCGGCTCACCCGGCAGCCGTGAACCCCCCTGCGCATTCGCCGCCAAAAGGCAGTTGGCGAATTCCGGGAAGGACCTTCCCACCCACTTGAAGACGGGGGACCGGATACGCTTCGATATGCCCTGTCAGCCGATCCCCGCCAGCCGCAGCAACAGCGACTTCACCTCGGTCGCGGCGAGAGTGCCCGCGACTTCGCCGGGCCGCGAGCAGAGCAGCACCGGGCCGTCCTGCGGACGCTCGGGGAGCCTGCCGTGGCTGCCGCGCACCGGCGCCGGGTCGAGAGGGACCACGGCCATCCGGTAGCGCATGCCGAGCTTCTTGCGGGCCAGCGCGCCGGCCGCCTTGACCTTCACATACGGGTCGAGCGGGTCCATGAACAGCTCGGCGGGGTCGTAGCCGGGCTTGCGGTGGATCTCGACGAGCTGCGCGAAGTCGGGGGCCCGGGCGTCCTCGAGCCAGTAGTAGTACGTGAACCAGGCGTCCGGCTCGGCGACGGCGACGAGCTCCCCGGAGCGCGGGTGGTCCAGGCCGTACTCCTTCTTGCCCGCGTCGCCGAGGAGTTCACCGACCCCGGCGAGACCCTCCAGGACCTCCCGCACCCCGGCCAGGTCCTCGGGCCGGCGCACGTACACGTGCGCGATCTGGTGGTCGGCGACCGCGAAGGCGCGCGAAGCCATGGTGTCCAGGTACTCCATGCCGTCCTGGGTGTGCACCTCCAGGTAACCGGCGCGGCGCAGCGCCCGGTTGATGTCGACGGGCCGGCTGACCTTGGTGATGCCGTACTCCGAGAGGACCACCACGGTGCGCCCCTCGGCCTCGGCCTCGTCGAGCAGGGGGACGAGCGCCGCGTCGAGGTCGGCGGCGGCCTTCAGCGAGCGCGGGTCCTCGGGGCCGAAGCGCTGGAGGTCGTAGTCGAGATGCGGCACATAACACAGCGTCAGGTCCGGGCGCCGGGTGCGGTTGAGATACCGGGTCGCATCGATGATCCACTTGCTGGACACCAGGTCGGCGGTCGGCCCCCAGAAACTGAACAGCGGGAACGTGCCCAGCTCGGCGTGGAGTTCGTCGTGCAGGCCGGGCGGCCGGGTGTAGCAGTCGGGCTCCTTGCGGCCGTCGGCGTAGTAGACCGGGCGCGGGGTGACGGTGAAGTCGGTGTCCGCGCCCATCGCGTACCACCAGCAGACGTTGGCGACCGTGTAGCCGGGGTGCAGGCGACGGGCGGCGTCCCAGAGCTTGTCGCCCCCGACGAGCCCGTTGTGCTGGCGCCACAGCAGGACCTCGCCCAGTTCGCGGAAGTACCAGCCGTTGCCGACGATGCCGTGCTCGGCGGGCAGCGTGCCGGTCAGGAACGTGGACTGGGCGGCGCAGGTGACGGCGGGCAGCACCGTGCCGAGCCCGGCGCGCGAACCGCCGGCGCCCAGAGCCTTCAGACGCGGCATGCGCTCCAGGAGCGCGGGGGTCAGGCCCACCACGTCCAGGACGAGCAGGGGCGTCGGGCGGGTCTTCGTCACTGCTGCTCCTTGAGTCCGAGTCCAGTCAACAGATCGCGGGCGAAGGCGAGTTCGGCGGCGATCCCGTCGGCGAGCTGTGCGTCGGTGGCCGGCCGCACCGCGGCCGGCAGGGCCTGCCAGGTGTACGTCTCGACCTCGAAGTGACGGCTGCGCGCCGCGGCGCCCCCGACCAGCACGGCCAGCGTCTCGCCCAGCACGTTGAGGGTGGAACACAGCGGCGGCGCCGGCGGGGCGTGCAGCGGTACGTGGAAGTGCGCGCGCCAGGGCACGGTGTCCGGCAGCGCGTCCCCCGCCAGCGCCTGCCCGAGGTCGTCGGTGCCGTACAGCGCCCCGTCCGCCCTGGCCCGGGTCTGGTGCAGGAAGCGCGGCTCGTCGAAGGCGGCGAGCGCCGAACGGACCGCCGGATCACGCGGGTTGCCGGCGTGCAGGGCTGCGGAGAGCTGCACCTTGGCCACCTCGATGCCCGCCCGCGCCAGGCCGGCCAGCGCCGCCGCCGGCTCCTCGAAACTCGTCGCGAGGTGGCAGGTGTCCAGGCACAGGCCGATGCGGTGGCCGGGCAGGGCGGCGAGCGGGGCGAGCGCGTCCGCGGTGGTCTCCACCGCGCAGCCGGGTTCCGGCTCCAGGGCGATCCGGATCGAGCGGCCGGTTTCGGACTCCAACCGGTCCAGGCGGCATGCCAGTTCGCTCAGGGCCGCGTGCGCCGCCGCGGCCGCGGCCTCGTCGAAGCCGGTGCGCCAGGCCAGCGGAAGGGTGGAGATGGTGCCCTCGGTGACGTCCGGCGGCAGCAGCCGCGCGAGCAGCCGGGCCAGGTCACTCGTGTACTCCAGGCGCTCCGGGTCGGTCCAGTCGGGCCGGTAGACCCGGTACTTGACCACCTGGGCGCCGAAGCCCCGGTAGGGGAAGCCGTTGAGGGTGACGACCTCCAGGCCGCGCCGGTCCAGTTCGCCACGGAGCCGGCGCAGCGCGGCGGGGTCGGCTCCCAGGGCGCGGACCGCGTCGCGGGCCAGCCACAGTCCGATCCCCAGGCGCTCGGTGCCCAGACGGCGGCGGACCGGCTCGCAGTGGGCGGCGAGCTGGGCGACGACACCGTCGAGGGTCTCGGCCGGGTGGACGTTGGTGCAGTACGCGAGGTGCACGGTCGAGCCGTCGGGGTGCTGGAAACGCACGGCTCATTCGCCCCCGCGCAGTATGGAGTTGCCCTCGTGCAGCGTCCGGGGCTTGGCGGGCTCCAAGGCGAGCCGGCCGCTCAGCCCGTAGAACGCGACGGGGTTGCGCCACAGCACCCGGTCCACCTCGTCCTCGCCGAAGCCCGCGGCGAGCATCGCCTCGCCGACCTTGCGGGTCTTGAGCGGGTCGCTCTTTCCCCAGTCCGCGGCCGAGTTGACCAGGACCCGCTCGGGCCCGTACTCCCGCAGGACGGCGACCATGCGGTGTTCGTCCATCTTGGTGTCGGGATAGACGGAGAAGCCGAGCCAACTCCCCGCGTCCTTGGCCTCCTTGACGGTGGTCTCGTTGAGATGGTCGACCAGGACCCGGTCGACGGACAGCTTCGACTCGGCCACCACGTCCAGGGTGCGGCGCAGGCCCACGAGCTTGTCGCGGTGCGGGGTGTGCACCAGGGCGGGCAGCCCGTGCTCGGCGGCGAGTTCGAGCTGCGCGGCCAGGGCGGTGTCCTCGGCCGGCGTCATCGAGTCGTAGCCGATCTCGCCGACCGCGACCACACCGTCCTTGACCAGATAGCGCGGCAGCTCCTCGAGGACCGGCACACACCGCGGATCGTTCGCCTCCTTGGGGTTGAGGGCGAGGGTGCAGTGGTGCGCGATCCCGTACTGAGCGGCCCGGAACGGCTCCCAGCCGAGCAGCGCGTCGAAGTAGTCGAAGAAGCTCTCCGGCGAGGTGCGCGGCTGCCCCAGCCAGAAGGCGGGCTCGACCAGCGCGCGCACCCCGGCCCCGTACATCGCCTGGTAGTCGTCGGTGGTGCGCGAGGTCATGTGGATGTGGGGGTCGAAGATACGCATCAGGCTCCCTTGGCCGTCAGGGCGAGTACGTGGCTCAGGTCGTCCGGGACGGGCCGCCCGGCGGCGGTGCGCTCCCCGGCGAAGTCCCGCAGCATGCGCGCGAGTTCGCCGTCGCCGCGGGCCCGGTCCGCGAGATCGGCCACGGCGGCCACAGGCACCCCGGCGAACAGGCACTTCAGGACCGCGTGACGCCAGGCGTGGGCATCCAGGTGCGCGGCGGCGTACGCCCCGACGGCCGCGGCCACGAGCCGGGTGTCGTTCGTGCGCAGCGCGTCCTCGATCAGCGGCACTCCCTGGTCCGGGGCGAGCGGGAGATGCGGCAGGGCCAGCAGCACGGCGCGGCGTTCGGCGCCGGTGCCCCGCTCGTAGAGCCGGGCCACGGCGGCCGCGCCGGGGCGGGCCGTGTGCAGCAGGAGCACCCGGGCCGCCTCGGCCGCATCAGGCAGGCCGCACTCCCGGCCGGCCGCCGCGAACCGCAGCTCCCACCGCGCCGCGCCCCTGCCCGGCGGAGCGTCCGGGGCGTGCGGGGCGTGCGGGGCGGTGCGCGCGGCGTCGTGCGCCTCGGCGAGCGCCAAGTCCAGCCAGGCGGCACTCTCGGCAGTGAGGCGGGCGAGCAGTTCCTCGCGAGTGATCAGCATGCGGGCTTCCTTGACGGGACGGCGCGGGACAGACGGCTTCGACGCGCGGAGGTACGCGGTCCCGGAGCACCGCCCACCAGCGGGGACACGGCGGCCGGGGGCCGGTTCGCCCCGACCCCGGCAAGCTGTGCGCGCAGGAACTCCATGGAGGACCGGGCGAGTTCCGGTCCCGCGTGCGAGTGGCGCGGCAGCTCGACCACGGTCAGGCCCTGGTAACCGGTGGCGTCGAGCGCGGCGAGCACCGGCGGGAAGTCGATCTCGCCGTCCCCGAAGGGCAGGTGCTCGTGCACACCGCGCCGCATGTCCTCGATCTGCACGTGCCGCAGCCAGGGCGCCGCGGCGGTGACGCAGTCGGCCGGCGGCATCGGCTCCAGGCACTGGCAGTGCCCGATGTCGAGGGTGAGCCCGAGCAGCGGATGGTCGCCGAACCGGGCCCGCAGCCGGTGGAAGTCGGCGAGCGATGCGAGGAGGTGACCGGGCTCGGGTTCGACGGCCAGCGGGACGCCGGACGCCTCGGCCGCGTCGAGGACCGGGCCGAGCGAGTCGACGAGCAGCTCCCAGGCGGTGTCCTCATCCACGCTCTCGGGCCGGACACCGCTGAAACAGTGCACCGCGTGGGCGCCCAGATCCGCGGCCACCCGCACCGCGGTGACCAGGAGCGCGGTCCGCGCCGCCCGCCCCTGGGGCTCCGGGTCGAGCAGGGTCGGCCCGTGCTTGCGCCGGGGATCGAGGACGTACCGGGCGCCGGTCTCGACGGTGACGCCGAGGCCGAGCGCGTCCAGCCGGTCCGCGACCCGGGCGGCCCGGCCGAAGAGGCCCGGGCCGAGCGGGTCGAGGTGCATGTGATCAAGAGTCAGACCGACGCCGTCGTAGCCGAGCTCGGCCAGCACGCCGAGGGCGTCGTCGAGCCGTAGATCGGTCAGGCCGTTGGTGCCGTAGCCCAGGCGCAGACTCATGTCGGGCTCACCTTCCGGGCCAGCCGGCGGGCCACCGGAACCAGCCCGGTCAGCACCGCCGCGGGGGCGAGCCGTCCCGAGCGCGCCGTGAGGGCCGCCTGGAGCGGGATCATGGCGCGGATGCCGCCGCCGACGGCCCGCTGGGTCAGCGGCGGCGACGGGTTGAGCGCGGCGTGCAGGAACGGCCGCGCGGCCGTCGCCACATAGGCGCCGGCCAGCGCGGTACGGGCGAACGCGCGGGGCGAGTCGATCGCGCGCCGACCCGGCCAGGCACCGGCCAGCGCGCCGATCACGGCCGTCGCCCCGAGCGCGGCCAGCGACCTGCCCGGCGCACCGCCCCGGGTCTCGGCGCGGGAGACGGCGGTGACGGCGTAGGTGTGGGCGCCGAGCGCGGCGGCGGGCAGCAGGGCCCGGCGCACCGCCTGGCCGGAACTCACGCCGCTCGCAGGGCAGTGGGCGCTCGCCACCGCTCCGAGCAGCAGGTCGAGGCCGCGGGCCGCCGCCATCGCGGCCGGGCCCGCGGCGGTGTGCTTGAGCCGTAGGTCGTACGCCCAGACGGTCCCGGCGAGCGCGGTGGCGGTGAGGGCGGCGGGCCGGCCCGCGGCGAGCGCGAGGCCGACCCCGGCCGCGGTCAGCCCGGCCGCCGCCGCCAGCGCCTGCGCGGGGGCGATCCGGCCCGAGGGGAGGGGGCGGCGCGGACGCTCGGCGGCATCCTCATCCCGATCCGCCCAGTCGTTGAGCGCCATGCCCGCCTCGTACAGGCACAGGGAGGCACCGACGGCGAGCGCAGTGCGGGCGCCCGGGCGCAGCCCGCTCGCCGCGGCCCCGGCGAGCGCGTCGCCCGGGACGGTGAACAGGGCCGAGACACGCAGGAGTTCGGCCCAGTCGCGGGGACTGCTCACCGGACCTCCGCCAGCCGCGCGGCGAAGCCGAGGAGGGCCTCGTACTGCTCGGCGAGCGCCGAGGAGGCGCCGTCCGGGTCCTTGAAGTAGAAGCCGAGCTCCGGCAGGCTCCCGGTGATCCCCGCCTGATGGGCGCGGGCGGCGAGCCGCGCCAGGTCGAGCACCAGCGGCGCGGCGAGGGCCGAGTCGCAGCCCTGCCAGATGGTCTGCAGGATCATCCGAGACCCGAGGAAGCCCTCGAAGGCGACGTGGTCCCAGGCGGTCTTCCACTCGCCGAGCGCGGGCACGTCGTCGATGTGCACCTCGCCCTCGGGCAGCGCCCCCAGGGTGTCCTCGAGGACCCGGTTCTTGCCCGCGTTCTTCGCCGCGGCGGCCGCGGAGTCGGCGAGCGCCGCCCCGTCGCCCCCGCCGAGCAGATTGGTGCCCGACCAGGCCCGTACGTCCAGCGCCCGCTGGCGGAACATGGGCGCGAGCACCGCCCGCAGCAGGGTCTGCCCCGTCTTGCCGTCCCGGCCCGCGTACGGCACCCCGGCGGACCGGGCCGTTTCGGCGAGGGCCGGATGACGTATCCCGGTCGACGGGGTGAAGTTCACGTACGCGCAGCCCGCGCGCAGGGCGGCCGCCGCGTACAGCGAGCTGGCGGGCAGCCGGGAGGCGCCCTCGGCCGGCGCGGGCTCGGTGGAGGCCACGTTCACCACGACGGTCCGGGCGACGCCGGTGCGCCGCGTGAAGTCGTCGATGTCGGCGGCGAAGGCCGCTATCAGCTCCTCGTCGGTGCGGGTGTCACCGGCCGACGGTCCGCCGGCGCGGATCTCCCGGTCGGCGGCGGCCAGTTCACCGTGCACGGCCCGGACGAGCCCGTGCGGCAGGACGCCCTGCTCGGTGAGGGCCTCGGCGCGTTTGGGCAGCGGCCAGTCGACGGTGTCGTGACCGCCGAAGACGAAGGAGGACAGGGCGGGCAGAGCGGCGGCCGCGAAAGGCCCGGTCTCGGTGACCACGCCCGTCGGCGGGCACAGCCCGGCGGCGAGGGCGGCGCACCCGGCGACCGCGGTCGTGGCGACGGAGCCGCGGGCCCCGATGAACCACACACCCGTGCCGGCCCCGCCCTCGGGGCCGGTACGGGAACCGGTCGTCTCGGCATGTTTGGACACGGAAGACCTCCTGAAGTGCGTCGGTTCTGACAAGCGGGGGAGTGCCCGGGTGCGGCGGCGGCCCGGGACCGGGCCGGTCGCCGACGCCGTCCCGCGGTCGCGTGCGCCGGCCCGAGGGGCCTTATTCGGCACGCTGTTGGAGCTGCGCGGCCAGCTCGCTCCAGGCCGCCGCGCAGCTGCGGGCGAGGTCGGCGACCTCGGGGGCCCAGTGACGGGGCAGCCCGCGCCCGAGGGTCTCGACACTGTCGCCGTCGACGGAGTAGTGGTGCAGCCAGCGCAGGGCGCGCCGGCCGGCTTCGGTGTGCCGCAGCGAGGGGTCCTCGCTGAGCTTGGCGAGCAGCTTCTGCCGGTCCACCACGCCCGCACCGCGCACCACACGGGCCGGGGCCGGCGGACGCGGCCGGACCGGCACGGCAGCGGCGGGGGCGCTCGCGGCGCGCTGGCCGTCGCGGGTGGTGCGGTAGCGGCCAGGGACGGGGTCCTCGCCGCGCTGGATGCGCTGGCGTACATCGCGCACCGTGGCGGGGGAGAGCCCGGTGGCACGGGCGACCTCGCGCAGACCGGCGTCGGGCTGTTCGAGGAAGATCGCGGCGGCGTGGCGGCGGCGCTGCGCGCTGTCGAGGGGGCGCACCCGGCCGTCCCGGCCGATCCGGGTGCCGGACTGCGCGGCGTCCGCGGCCGATGACTGCGCGCGGATGCGGGAGACGGTCTTGTCGGAGACCCCGGTGGCGGCGGCGACCGCGCTGTCCGACCACTGCGGGTGGGTCAGGACGATGCGGGCCGCCGCGCAGGCGCGGTCGGCGCGGGAGAGCGGCAGGCCGTGGGTGATGTTGGCCTTGACCGATAAGACGAAGGCGTCGGCCGGATCGCAGTCCAGCAGCCTCGCGGTGATCTCGGTACGTCCGTTGAGCAGGGCCGCGCGGATCCGGTGCACGCCGTCGATGACGCGCAGGGTGGGCCGGTGCACGGTGATGGGGGGCAGACGGTCCCCGGCCTCGGCGAGCACCCGCACGTGGTCCGGGTCCTCCGCGTCCAGACGGGGGGAGTCGGACAGGACGAGCGAGTCGATCCGTACGCGGGTGAGCGGCTGCGATTCGATCCGGATGGCCGACAGCTCCATCTCGTCGATATCGACGGTCGGGTACGTCAACTCTTCGGCCAGAGACAACTCGCCCCTCCTGACAGCAATCCTCTGTTGGCGCACACGTGGAAGGTCTTCCGGATACGGGTCCATTGAGTGGCGTCGGCCGGCCGCGAGCCCTCATGACCCGTCCGCGGCGGGAAGCGGGGGCTGGGGATTCGCCGCGTGGTGGCTGGACGCTTGTGCTCCGTCGCCGGAGCCCTACGTGCCGTAAATCCACGAGGAGAGTACCGTACAGCCGGTTTTTTTGTAAACCTTCGGCTGGCCGTCCGAGCGGCGAAACGGCCCTTCGGGGCCTCCGTCAAGTCCGGATGCATACGGCCTCGAGCGCGGCTCCAGCCGGGCGCAGTCGCAGCTCAAGCGGCCCCAACAGCCTTACAGATGAACCTTGTTGCCTTTCCCACCTGGGGAGATGCCACCTGCCGTCCAGGGGAGTCGGGTTCTCTGCGGGGAGGGGCGCGGGCCGGATCCGGGGGAGGGTGGGCGAGGATGATCATGGCTCCTTGGGGGCGTGACCTGCCTCAGCGTAGCTCATTATCAAACCGGTGAGACTGTTTTCTTGTGCCCCTGGGGGCGGGTGCCGGCGGATCTTTCCGTGTCGGCCGGGCGGCCCAGAACCTTCAATTCCGGCCAACGGGTCGGCGCGGCTCCGGGCTTCCCGCGCGGTCGACCTGTCGAGTCGGGCCGACCTTCTCGGTGCCCGCGCCCCGTGGGCGGAACGAGCCGCATCCCGTCGCCGGCCCAGCCGATCCGCGTCAGCCCTGGTTGCAAAACCGGCAAGCTGGTTTTATATGTATGAGGAAACCCCCTCAGGAGCGGGAGAGCCAACAGTGAGCCAACAGGAACGGGCCGCCCGTACCCAGAACGCACTCATCCGCTCGGCGGCCGAGCTGTTCGAGCGGCACGGCTACGAGAAGGCCAGCCTGAACGAGATCAGTTCGGGTGCCGGGGTCAGCCGTGGCGCTCTGCACTTCCACTTCGACACGAAGGCCGAAGTGGCCGGCGCCGTCGAGAGCGCCGCCGCCCGCGCCCTGCGCCACGCGGTGGACAGTCTGCCGCCGGGGGAAGCGAGCGCTCTGCAGGACCTGACCGACCTCTCGCACCGACTGGTCCAGCTGCTGCTCTGGGACGTGGTGGTGCGGGCCGGATTCATGCTGAGCTGCGAAGCGGGGCAGCGCGCCCGCGTCGACCTCCGCCAGGAGTGGCAGACCTACGTGCACGGGCTCGTGGCCCGGGCCGCGGACGAGAACTCGCTCGCGCCGGGGGTGTCGCAGAACGGCGTCGTGAACGTCGTGGTGGCCACGACGGTCGGCCTCGCGGTACTGAGCCGCACCGACAGGGAGTGGCTGACCGACCAGACCCTCACCAGCTTCTGGAAGGCACTGCTGCCCTCGGTGGCCGACCCGCAGACGGCCGCCGAGCTCAACCCGGCCGGCACCGGCTCGGCGCACGCCGGACTCCTTGCCCGCCAACGCCCCCAGGCCCCGCCGGCAGCCGCCCGCCCGAGACCCTCGGCGGCACCGCAGTTCAACGACGTGACCTACCAACTCACCTGCGGCGGCAGGCAGTTGTCCGGCGCCAAGGATTCACCCTCGGACATCGAACAGGAAGGCTACGCTTCGGGACACAGCAGCACCGAGACGGGCACCTGAAGCGAAATACGCCGCCAGAGCAAGGAGATCGCGCAGAATGACGCAGGGCCAAGGCTCGCTCGAGGGGAAGGTCGCCCTGATCACCGGTGCGAGCAGCGGCATCGGCGCCGCGGCGGCCCGGGTGTTCGCACGCGAAGGGGCCCGGGTGGTCCTGGTCGCCCGGCGCGAGGACCGCCTCGCGCAGCTCTCGGCCGAACTGCGCGCGGACGGCGCGCACGCCTCGTACTGCGCGGGCGACGTCCAGCTCTCCGCCGACGTGGAACGGGCCGTCTCCCACGCGGTGGAGACGTACGGGCGCCTCGACGTGGCATTCAACAACGCGGGTGCCGGGGGAGACGTGGCCCCTCTGCACCTCCTCGAGGACAAGGCGTACGACCTGGTCATGGACACCAATGTGCGCGGTGTGTGGAACTGCCTGCGCCACGAGATCAGAGCGATGATCGAAGGCGGCGGCTCGATCGTGAACACCAGCAGCGTGGCCGGCCTGGTGGCGAGCTCCGTGCCGGCGCCCTACATCGCGGCCAAGCACGCCGTGATCGGCCTGACCAAGGCGGCCGCGGTCGAGTACGCGGCCGACGGCATCCGCGTCAACGCGATAGCCCCGGGCCTGACCCGGTCGGAGATGGTCGAGGACTGGTTCGCCCGGGTCCCCGGGCAGGAGGCCAAGAGCATGGCGTCCGCACCGCAGAACCGCATGGCCGCACCGGAGGAAGTCGCCGAGGCGGCCGCCTGGTTGTGCAGCGACGCCGCCTCGTTCGTCACCGGAGCCACCTTGCCCGTGGACGGCGGGCGCACCACCTGGTGACGGCCTGCCGCAGTCGTACACGGAGGGCCGTCCGTGAGCCCAGCGGCCCGGCGGGCCAGCCCGCCGGTTCAGCCGGCCGCGCCGACGGGCGCGGGCCGCTCCGCGTCCTCCGCCTCCGTCCGCGCCGCCTCCATCTGCGCGTACAGCCGCGCGCCGCGGTCGGCAGCGAGGTCCAGACGGGCCAGGACGGCGGGGATGGCGATCGTCGGCATCAAGTGCGCGTAGAGCAAGGCGATCCGGCGCTCGACGTCCACCAGGCCGGTCTCGAGCTGGGAGAAGAGCTGGACGCCGTGGAACGTACTGGCCAGAAGCTCGGCGGTCTGCAGCGGGACGATGTGGCCGAGGATCTCACCGCGCTCCTTCGCCTCCGCGAGCGTCCGCGCCGAGCGCTCGATCAGGGCGGGCCAGGCGCTGCCGTAGTGTTCCCGGCCCAGAGGGTCGGACGAGAGCACGGCGCCGGCGCGCACCACCGGGTCGCGCGGCAGCTGGTACGCGAGCAACATGCCCTGGTCCACCCACTCCTGGACCTTGAGCTCCTGGGGCGGAAGGGACTGCTCGACCTGCGCCTCGATGACCCCTCGCGCAAGGGCTTCCTTGGAGTCGAAGTGGAAGTACAGGGCGCCCTTGGTCATACCGGCGACCTTGAGGATGTCCGACACCGTCGCCGCCGAGTAACCGCACTCCGCGAAAATCTGCGCTGCAGCCTCCAGCACGGCGCGGCGGGTCCGAACTGCCCGTTCTTGTCGCGCCACGAGACCACCCCTTGTGCTCAGTGCCCGTGTCCAGTAAGCGGCGGACGAATGAAAAAGAAACCGTCTAGAGGGTACCTTACACACCCACGTGCCACGGGCCGTTTCCCCAGTCCAGACCCCCGGGCTAAGAGCGACGCAGCGCGACTTCCTTGACGAGCAGGCTCGCGGCGAGCATCACCGCCCCCGCCGCCGCGCCGGCCAGGAACGCCGCGTGCATGCCCTCGGCCGTGGCCAACCGGTGCGCCTCGCCGCCGGGCAGGTGCCCGGCCGTCACCTCCTGGACGCGGCCGTTGAACAGGTTGCCCATGACGGCGACGCCGACGGAACTGCCCAGCATGCGAAAGAGGGTCACACCGGCGGAGGCGACACCGATGTCCTTCCGCCCGGCGCTGTTCTGCGAAACCAGCATCACGGTCTGGAGCAGACAGCCCAGCCCCGCGCCGAGCACGGCGACGCACAGGGCCGCCTCGAACCGGGAGGTGGCGGTGCCCATCCGGGAGAGCAGAGACATGCCGACGAGCAGGAGCGCCCCGCCGGCCACGAGGAAGATCTTGTAGTGCCCCGTGGCGGTGATGACCCGCCCGGCCACCACGCCGACGGCGGTCATCGCGACGGGCATCGGCAGGAGCAGCAGACCGGAGGCGGTGGCCGACGCACCGTGCACGGCCTGCTGGTAGAGCGGCAGGAAGAGGACCGCGCCGAACAGGACGAAGCCGGTGAGGAAGCCGATCAGCGCCATCAGCGGGTAGTTCCGGTCGCGGAAGAGGCGCGGCGGCACGATCGGCTCGGCGGCGCGGGTCTGCCGGACGGCGAAGGCGGCCAGGCAGACCACGCCGGTGGCGGCGAGCGCCAGGACGGTCGCCGAGTCCCAGGCGTACTCCGTGCCGCCCCAGGCGGTGACCAGGACGACCGTGGTGATCCCGGCCATGAGCAGCGCCGCGCCGAGGTAGTCGGCCCGTGCCGTGGAACGCCGCCCGGGCAGGTGCAGCAGGGCGCCGATCATGGCGAGGGCGAGGGCGCCGAGCGGCAGGTTGACATAGAACGCCCAGCGCCAGCCGATGTGGTCGGTCACGGCTCCGCCGGCCAGCGGGCCGCCGATCATGGCGGTGCCCACGACGGCGGCCACCAGGCCCTGATAGCGGCCCTGGCCGCGGGGCGGCACGAGCTCGCCGATGATCGCGACGACGCCGGAAATCAGGCCGCCGGCCCCCAGGCCCTGCACCCCGCGGAAGGCGATCAACTGGCCCATGTCCTGGGCCGTGCCGCACAGCGCCGACCCGGCCAGGAAGATCGCGACCGCGGTCATGAAGATGCCCTTGCGGCCGTACATGTCGCCGAGCTTGCCCCAGATCGGCGTGGATGCCGCCGTGGCCAGGGTGTAGGCGGTGACCACCCACGACATGTGCTCCTGGCCGCCGAGTTCACCGACGACCGTGGGCATGGCCGTTCCCACGATCACGTTGTCGAGCTGGGACAGGAGCATCACGAGCAGGAGCGGGACCAGCAACAAACGTACGCCGCGCCGCTGTTCGCGCCCCGCTCGTGCCCGGACGAGCGCGCCCGCTGAACCCCGCAAGGCGGCCGCCATCGCTGCCGTACTCAGCTGATCTTCATCGTCGCCATCATGCCCATGGCCGAGTGGTCGAGCATGTGGCAGTGGTAGACGTACTCGCCCCGGTAGGCGTCGAAGGTGGCCTGCAGCTTGACCGTCTCGCCGGGCAGCAGCCGCACGGTGTCCTTCAGGCCCGCCTCGGCGGGCCCGGGCGCCGCTCCGCCCCGCTCCAGGACCCGGAACTGCACCAGGTGCATATGGAAGTTGTGCGGCGCCTTCGTGTTGGCGTTGGTGACGGTCCAGATCTCGCTGGCGCCGGAGCGTATGTGCGCGTCGACGCGCGCGGGGTCGTACAGCTTCTCGTCCATGTACGCCTTCGGATTCAGGCGGCCGTCCTCGTCCATGCGCAGCACGACGGTGCGCTCGGCGGCGGGCTCGGGCAGCGGCGGCAGCGTCCGCAGGACGTCCGGCACCGAGCTGTCGTCCGCAGCGGTGCGCACCACGTCGAAGCGCATCACCTGGCTGACGTCCTCGACCGCCCCGAAGCCGGTGTTCTTCAGGACGAGCTTGGTACCGACGGGGTAGCGAGAGAAGTCGATGACCACATCGGCCCGTTCACCGGAGGTCAGGTAGAGCGCCTTGGTGGTGTGCGGGCGCGGGAGCAGCCCGCCGTCGGAGGCGATCTGCACCATGTCGCCGTCGTCCGCCAGCCGCAGTTCGAAGAAACGCTGGTTGGAGTGGTTCGCGAAACGCAGCCGGTAGGAGCGGGCGGCGACCTCGAAGTACGGGTACGGCGCCCCGTTCACCAGGAGGGTGGTGCGGGCCCGGTCGCTCATCTGGTAGATGAGCGCGCCGGTAGCGGTGTCGAAGTGCGCGTCACGGATCGCGACCAGGACGTCGTACTCGCCCTTGGGCAGCGGCAGCGCCTCTTCCTCGTCGTCGGTGAGCAGATAGCTGCCGTGCATGCCGCGGTACACGTTCTCGGCCTCCACGTGGTGGGCGTGGTCGTGGTACCAGAGCGAGGCGTGCGACTGCCTGTTGGGGTACACGTACAGGCGCCCGGCGCCCGGCGCGATGGTGTCCATCGGGGAGCCGTCGTCGCTCGGCGGCACCGAGGCCCCGTGCAGGTGCACGGAGGTGTCCACGTCCAGTTCGTTGCGCTGACGGATGACGACGGGCCGGTTCCTGCGGGCCTTGATGGTCGGACCGGGGAACTGGCCGTTGTAGGTGCGCAGTTCGGTCTGGATGCCGGGCAGAATCTCCTTGGTCACCGTGCGCATGGTCATCTTGTACGTGTCCACGCCCCCGGCCGTGTACACCGGTGCGAGGACCGGTACCAGGGGCATCGGCACGGCGAACAACTGCACCGCCGCGCCGGCGGCCTGCGCGCCGGAAGCGGACGCTGTGGTGGCTCCCTGCGCGTTCAGGGCGGGCAGGAGCGAGACCCCGGTGAGCCCGGCGCCCACGACGGACAGTCCTGCACCAAGCACTCGGCGACGGGTAGCCATGATCGATCCTCCTGCTGCATACGAAGCGAGCTGTGCGAGAACAGATCAGCACGCGGAACTCGGGCTTCGCTCGCGCTCGGCCCGCGCCGCGTCCCCGCAGCGACGAAGGCGGGATCGCCGCGGGGCGCACTCGACAGCCGCTCGACCCGGCCGCGGGCGGCGCGGCGGACCCTGTGAGCGCCGCAGCAGCAGGTCCGTACACAACAACCAGCTGCGGCGGCACGGCACTTCGGCACACGGAACGGAGAAACGATGTACGCGGAGGTGGCGGCGTTCTACGCCCGCCAGATGCGGCGCCTGGACGAGGGGGACGCCGAGGGGTGGGCGGCCACCTTCACCGAGGACGCCCTCTGCCGGCTGTCCACCCGCCCGGAACCGATGCGCGGCCGCGCCGGGCTGATCGCGGGGGCCCGCGCGGCGACGGCAGCGATCGCCGCCGCCGGGGAACAACGCCGCCACATGACCGGCATGTTCGAGATCGAGGAACGCCCCGGCGGGATCCTGCACGTGCGCGCGAACACGATCGTGTACGCCACCAGCGCGAGCGGCCGGTCGCGGGTGCACCAGGTCTGCACCTGCACGGACACCCTGGTACGGGGCACCGGGGCCGGGCGCGAACTCCTGGTCAGGGACCGCCGGATCGATGTCGACGGCGCATGAGTACCGGTACTGTCGGCGGCGGCCCGCTCACCGACTCACCCGGGAGACACCTTGCCCCGTCAGCTTTCACACCTGAGCCTGGTCGCGGTGAACATAGACGGCGTGCTGCTCAACGACAGTTTCAGCCCTGTCATGCGTCGCCTCGTCGAGTCCCGCGGAGGCACCTACAGCGCCCGCTTCGAGCGTGAACTGCTGTCGCAGCCACAACTCGTCGCCGCCCGGCGGGCCGCGGACGAACTGGGAGGCACCGCCGAGCAGTTACTGAAGGACTACTTCGCCGAGCGGGAGGAGTACGTGCACCGGCATCCGGTGCACCTGCTCGACGGTGCGGCCGAGCTGCTGGCGACACTGCGTTCACTGGACGTGCGCACGGTCTGCTACGGAGGGCTCGAGCGGTCGCACTTCACCCGCCATCTCGGTGAGTACGCCGACTGCTTCGACGAACCCGGCTACGTGTGCACCAACGACTTCCGCCCCGGCATCCGGGAAATCACCGACCTCTTCGGGCTCCGCTACGACCAGGTCCTCTTCATCGACGACGTGGCGCGCGTGGCGGAGACGGCGCGGGAACTCGGGACGGCCTTCATCGGGCACCCCGGCGAATCCGGGCAGGGCTACCAGCGGCAGATGATGGAGAAGGCCGGTGTCCGGCACATCGTCGGCACGCTGAGGGAGATCGACGAGGCGTTGCTGCGGACCGTCGACGCCGAGGCGGCCGCCGGAGACCTCTAGGGGTATTCTCCACCGCGCAAAAAAGGCCGGACCATCGGATTCCATTCCTTTCCACGAGTTCGGGATCCACCGTGCCGGCATTCCCCCGCCCCAAGCAGCAATGGAAATCCCCTAAAGCGCGACTGGAGAAAATCGGGAGCGCGCGCGATTTTCGCTACTGTGCTCGCTGCGGCGATCAGAACCGCCGAAGATGAACTCGCGATGTATGGGGGTATTCGTGGAGATTCAGGTGCTGGGATCACTGTGCGCCGAAGTCAACGGGGGAGCGATCGTCCCGAACGCGGCCAAGCCGCGGCAGATCCTCTCCCTGCTCGCGCTCCGCCCGGGACGGGTCGTGCCCGTCCACACGCTGATGGAAGAACTCTGGGGGGCCGAGCCCCCTCAGAGCGCCCGCACCACCCTGCAGACCTACATCCTCCAGCTGCGCCGACGCCTCGGCACCGCCATGGGCCCCGATGTCCCCGGCGCCGCCAAGGACGTGCTCGTGACCCGCCACGACGGTTACCTGCTGCAGATCCCGCCCGAATCCGTCGACGTCTACCAGTACGAACGGCTGGTCGCCGAGGGGCGCGGCGCCTTCGAGGACGGCGACGACGAGATGTCATCGGCCTGCTTCCGACGGGCCCTCGACCTGTGGCGCGGACCCGCACTCGTCGACGTACGCGTCGGGCCGGTCCTGGAGATCGAGGTGCTGCGCCTGGAGGAGAGCCGCCTGGGCACCGTCGAGCGGCGCATCGACGCCGACCTGCGGCTCGGCCGGCACTCCGAACTCATCTCCGAGCTCACCGAGCTGACGGCACGCCACCCGCAGCACGAGGGGCTGCACTCGCAGGCCATGGTCGCCCTGTACCGCTCGGGCCGACAGGCCGGGGCCCTGGACGTCTACCGCAGGCTGCGGACACGTCTCATAGAGGAGCTGGGCGTCGAGCCCTCGCCGCAGGTGCGGCGCCTGCACCAGGCCATGCTGGCCGTCGACCCCAAGCTGGACGTCGCCGCCGGACCACGGCGCACCTCCACCTTCGATCTCTACGCGGCCTGAGATTCCGACGGGCCGATCATCCGCAACGATTTCCCTGCCCCGCCGCCCCGACTTCTCTTGCGATTATCCCGCCGCGGCCGTCGTCCAGGCGCCGGTCCAGAGAGTTTCAAGTGATCGTCCAGCTCGCTCCGCCACCGTACGGGAAAGCTTCCGAGGCCCATGGAAGTGGTCCCGGCGAAGGGAGAAGTCGGTGGACGAGGCCGCGCAGGAGTACGGCAGGCCGTTCCGTCACATTCCGCCCTGGGCGCCGCCGCTGCTGCTCGCCGGCGTCGACGAGGACACCGACGCCGGGCCCGAAGAGCCGCACATCGTTCGCGGCATCGACTAGGACGCACCGGCGCGGACGGTGAGCCGCCCGCCGCTACCGCTTTTCCGGCAGCTCCACGTCGGTGCCTGCCGCCTCCAGCCGGTGCAGCGCCGTGCCGGCGGCGAGAGCGGGAAGGTGAAATCCCCAGAAGGCGGCGACGGCGTGCCGGGACAGCCACTCGAAGTCCTCGCGCCCGAGCACCTCGAATCCCACGGTCGACGCCGTGATCGCGCCGGCGGCGCTCTGCCGTGACACGTCAGGGGCGAGCATGTTCTCCCGCGCCGCTTCCGCGAGAAGCCGCTGTATGTGGGCGTGCCACTCCTGACGCAGATCGGGGCCGCGCCCGTGGCCCTCCTGGTTCAGCAGCACGCCGGCCTTGACCACACGGTCGGACCGCAGGAGCGCGGCGATCGCGTGCGACGCGTCGATCAGTTGCTGCAGAGCGCACGCGCGGCTGCGATGGACCCCCTGGACCGCCGACCGCATGGCGCCGACGGCCTGGCTCACCACCGCCGAGGCGAGCTCCTCCTTGTTCTCGAAGTGGAAGTAGAGCGCGCCGGTACTGACGCCCGCCTGCTGGCTGACCGCCATCAGATGGGTGCGAACGAAGCCGTTCCGGTTGAACACGTCGGCTGCGGCGGCGATCAGCTGGGACCGGGTGCGGGCGGCTCGCTCCTGCTTGGTCATGTGGGTTCCTGGTGGGTCGACGCGGGCGAAGAGTAGTCCGATATGAGTAAACCGCAAGGTCGGTTTTATTGCCAGAGGGGGTGAAGCGGGACAAGATGCTCGGCGTCTGCGACCCAACTCCTGGATCGGCTCCGGCTGTTCGCCCCTGAATATGCCGTGAGGCGGTCGCCCCCTTTGACAAACGGCGGCGTCGGTTTGTAAGTTTCCTGTGTCTGATCCTGAGGCACCTAGCTGAGCCGCGCCAGTCGAGGGGAGCCCGCCGTCCTCTCCACGTTCCAGGCCGAGATCCCGCTCGACCGCCACCGCACCCCCGAGGACGTCGCGGGCCTGACCACCGACACCGCCGCCTTGATCACCGCACAGACCCTCAAGGAGACAGCCAAACATGACGACCCGTGAGGTTGAGCACGAGATCACCGTGGCCGCCCCGGCCGCCCACGCGTACCGGCTCCTGGCCGACGTGGAGAACCTGCCGCAGATCTTCCCACCCACCATCTTCGTGGAGCAGACGGAGCGCACGGGCGACGAGGAGCGCATTCGCGTCTGGGCGACTGCCAACGGTCAGGCCGCGAGCTGGTCCGCGCGCCGCACGCTCGATGAGCGGGCCCTGCGCATCGACTTCCGGCAGGACGTGTCCCCCGAGCCCATCGCGTCCATGGCCGGCACCTACATCATCGAGCCCCTGGAGGAGGACCGCTCCCGGATCAGGCTGCTGTTCGACTACCGGGCCGCCGGCGACGACCCCGAGTCGCTGAAGTGGATCGACCAGGCGGTCGACGAGAACGCCCGCTCGCAGCTCGCCTCGCTGAAGAGCAGCCTGGAGCAGGCGCATGCCGACCGCGACCTGACGTTCTCCATCGAGGACACCGTGCGCGTCGACGGCTCCGCCAAGGACGTCTACGACTTCATCAATGAGGCCCAGCTGTGGGGCGAGCGGCTGCCGCACGTCGCCGCGGTCCGCCTCGTCGAGGACTCGGCGGGCCTGCAGACGCTGGAGATGGACATACGCGTCCAGGACGGCAGCGTCCACAACACCAAGTCGTACCGCGTGTGCTTCCCGAACCACAAGATCGCCTACAAGGCGGTCAGGCTGCCCGCACTGCTGACCCTGCACACCGGTCACTGGGCGTTCGAGGAGGACGGCGACGGCGTGCTCGCCTCCTCGCGGCAGACGGTCGTCCTCAACCCCGACGGCATAGCCGAGGCCCTGGGCCCGCAGGCGACCCTGGCCGACGCCAGGCAGTACGTACACAACGCGCTGAGCACCAACAGCCGCGCCGCGCTGGAGCACGCCAAGGCCTACGCCGAGAGCAGGCGCTGACCGCGGAGGCATACGTTCTCCAGGCCGGGGACCGGGCCTGGAGAACGCCGTGGACGCGGACGCGGGGCGGGCGCGGCCACTCGCCGCCCTCGCCTCCGCGTGTCACGCGATCGCGGACCGTCTGAGAACTGATGTCGTCGGTGGGGGAATTCGGGACACGCCGCGTGTGGCTGACGTGCGCTCGGTGCCGGCCGCAGGACCGCCCTGCCCGAACTCCCAAGGAGCCAGCCATGACCGATGCCACGACCTCGAACGCCTTACCGGCAGCGGACACCCGAGCGATCCCGCCCGGCGTCGCGCCCCCCTTCGTCGCACTGCTGATCGCGGTTCTCTCGTTCTCGCTGATGCAGACGATGGTCGTGCCCGTACTCCCCGACCTGCAGCGGGAGTTCGACGCCAGCACGACCGGCGTCTCCTGGGTCCTCAGCTCATTCCTGATCACAGCTTCCGTGGCCACCGCCCTGCTCGGCCGGGTGGGTGACATGTTCGGCAAGCGCCGGATCCTCATCGCCTGCCTCAGCGTGTTCGCCGCCGGCACCCTGCTCTGCGCCGTGTCGAACTCCCTGGGACTGCTCATCGCCGCCCGCGCTGTACAGGGCGTCGGTTCCGCCGCTTTCCCGCTCGCCTTCGCAATCGTGCGCGAGCAGTTCCCGCCCAAGCAGGTGCCCGTCGCCATCGGTCTGATCAGCTCGACGTTCGGCATCGGCTTCGGCGTCGGACTCATCCTTCCCGGCCCGATCGTGGACACGCTGAGCTGGCACTGGGTCTTCTGGCTCGGGCTGTCGGTGATCGTGCTCGGCATCCTCGCGGTCGCCGCGTTCGTCAAGGAGTCCGCCCACCGCTCCCCGGGCCGGGTGGACTGGGCCGGAGGGGCACTGCTGAGCGGCGCCGTCGTCGCCCTGCTGCTCCCCATCAGCCAGGGCAAGTCCTGGGGCTGGACCTCACCGGCCGTCATCGGCCTGTTCGTGGCCGCCGTGGTGCTCGGCGCGGTGTTCGTGGCGGTGGAGCGGCGGGTCCAGGAGCCGCTGATCGACATCGACCTGCTGCGCCGCCCTGCCGTCGCGACCTCCCATGTGACCGCACTCATCATCGGGTTCGGCATGTACGGCGCGTTCACGCTGGTGCCGCTGCTCGCCCAGACGCCGCCCGAGGTGGGCTTCGGATTCGGTTCCTCGGTCACCGAGTCCGGGCTCTTCATGGTGCCGATGGCCCTCACCATGCTCGTCTCCAGCCCGCTGGCCGGCCGGATCGGCGCGGCCATCGGCTTCAAGCTGCCGCTGGTGCTCGCCTGCCTGATCGGTGTGGTGGGCTTCGCGATCTACGCGGGCGGCCACGACAGCGAGTGGGCGATGTACGTCGGCTCCGGCGTGCTCGGCATCGGCGTGGGCCTGGCCTACGCCGCCCTGGCCAACCTCGTGGTGGCCGCCGTGGACCCGGGACAGGTCGGCGAAGCCACCGGCATCAACACCATCATGCGGACCATCGGCAGCTCACTCGGCGCGCAGATCGCCGCGTCGATCGTGGCCTCCAAGACCGTTCCGGGCACCACGATCCCGGCCGAGTCCGGGTACACGACGACGTTCGTCATGTCGGCGATCGCCCTCGGTGCCGCCACGCTCGCGGCGCTCGCCGGACCCGGATCCCTGCGCAGGCCCGCCGAGTCCGCCGAGTCCGCCGCGTCCGGCACGGGCGCCGCAGCGCCGAAGCCGAGCGGTTCGCCCGCCCGCTGAGCGAGCCGGGAAGCACCCACCACACCCCACGACGGTCACGGCCTCCTCTCCGGCACCGTCACCACCCCTCGGCGGGCCGGGCCCGGCCCGCCGACGAGGCGGGGCCCACCTGGTCTGCGTACCCGACCCTCCGCACCAGCCGACCGCGCCCGGCAGTTCGCCGCCGCCGGCGGGACGCCCGTGGCAGCCGCGGAGGCGGCCCGCCGGCAGGTCGTCCTCCTCGCCCGCAAAGGCGGGGTGGCACGGCCATCAGGCCCTCACCCTCGCTCTGAACGCCGCTGACGACCCGGCCCCGCGCGAGCCCGGGAACACCGGGATCGCCCGGCGAGGTCCGCTGGTCCAGCGCGCTGCGACAAGCCAAGGGCGTGGGCCGTTCCCCTGTGCGGAACCCGTCCCCGATCGCACACGCGTGCGTGACCTGTGCGTTAGTCTCTCGGGGCGCGGAAGCGGAACAGATGTAGACGGGGGAGCCGTGTCCTATTCGGAGCGCTGGCAGGAGCTGTTCGGACCGACCGACGGCGGGCCCGCGATGAGGCTCGCCTCGGCGGCCCCTGACCCCGCAACCGGCGGGGGCGGCACCGGAAGCCTCACACACAGCAACGGCCCCTGGACCAGCGCCTCCGCCACCGCCGCCGACCTGCGCATCAGCACGGAGACGAGCCGGTCGGCGCTCGGCCCCGGCCACGAGGGCGTCGCGGCGGGAGCCGCCGGTCTCAGCTCCGTCGCGGCCCTCAAGGGCGTGCTGACGTCCTGGGAGGAACGCCTTCAGTCGGTGCGGGACGAGTGCGAGCAGCTCAAGGGGACCCTGCTGACGGTCGCCAAGGAGATGGGCGAGACGGACACCGCGATCGAGACGTCCTTCAAGGGCGTCGACGGCGGCGCCAAGGCGGATGAGAAGCGATGACGGGAACCCTCACCTGGCAGCTGCTGCGCGACCTCAAGACCTCCGAGTTCACGGAGGCGGGCGACAAGTGGCACGAGGTCTCGGGCCGCTCGGACTCCGACCGCGTACGGGTCGACCGCGCGATGTCCGCGAAGCTCCGCGAGACCCAGGAGAGCGAGTCGGCGGAGGCGGCCCTCGGCAGGCTCCAGCGCCTGAGCCGCAACTTCCAGTACCTGCACACCGAGTGCGGGCTCGTCCGTACAGCGCTCAACGGGCTCGCCGGCGATCTCGCCGAGCCCCAGAACCAGTTGAAGCAGGCCCTCGCGGACGCCGCCGCCCTGAACTTCACCGTCCACGAGGACGGTTCCGTCAGCTACCCGGCCACCGAGGTCGAGGATCTGACCGGGGCGAAGAAGGAGGCCCCGGGCAGCAAGGTCCAGGGCAGCTCCCGCCTCCCGCTGGAACCGCCCGGCCTCGGCTCGCAGGGGCAGTCGCCGCTGTACCCCGGCTACTCGGGCTTCAAGCCGCTGAACCCGAACGCGGCGAAGGCGCAGGACGTGGCCGACCGTATCGCCCGCGCCGTACGGTCCGCGCACGAGATAGACGCCCGGTACGCGAAGACCCTCAGCGGTCTGAAGGCGGAGAAGGGCCTCGACGTCACCGAGTCCACGCTGAAGGACGTCTTCCGGGACACCTCCGACGTCCGCTCCACCGCCGGCACCTACCTCGGCGAAGGCGTCCCCGAGGACAAGAGCCCCGCCGAGCGCAAGAAGTGGTGGGACGGCCTGACCGACGAACAGCGCCAGGAGTACCTGGAGATCGCACCGGACCTGATCGGCGGCCTGGACGGCATCCCGGCGGTCTCCCGCGACGAGGCGAACCGCAACTACCTGCCGGTCCTCATCGACGACCTGGCGCGCCGGGGCGGCGACGACGCGGAGACCAAGCTCAACGCCCTCCGCATGATCCAGGACAAACTGGGCGAGCCGAGCCGCCCGCCCATGTTCCTCCTGGGCATCGGAGACGAGGGCAACGGACGCGCGATCGTCTCGTACGGCAACCCCGACACCTCCAAGAACGTCTCGGCGTACGTACCCGGCCTCAGCACCAAGCTCAACGACGAGTTCGTCAAGGACACGATGAAGCGGGCCCAGGACACGGCCAAGGGTGCCCAGCGTCTGGACCCGTCCAGTGCCTCGATCGTCTGGCTGGGCTACGACGCCCCGCAGAACGTGGACGTGATGACGAGGGGCGATGCGCAGCGGGGCGCCCCGGCCTACAACCAGTTCATGGCAGGCCTCTCGGCAACGAACGAGAACCACGACCCTCACGTGACGGCCATCGGGCACTCCTACGGCTCGCTCACCGTGGGCACGGCCGCCCAGCAGTCCGGCGGGATCCCGGGCGTCGACGATGTCATCCTGCTCGGCAGCCCCGGCGTGGACGCCCAGAAGGCGACGGAGCTCGGCGTGGGCAAGGAGCACGTGTTCGTCGGCGCCGCCGACAACGACCCGGTCACCCACCTGCCCACGAAGGGCGAGGCGGCGCTCGGCTGGATGCTGGGCGGCCCGGTGGGGGTTGCGGTCGGACGTGACCTCTTCGACATCGGCAACGACGACGTGTACTTCGGCAAGGACCCGGCGAGCGAGGCCTTCGGGGCACAGCGCTTCCTGGTCGACGACGGACCCAGGATGATCCGCGACGGCGGAGGGTTCGACGCCCACTCCCAGTACTTCACTCCGGAGAAGGACCAGACGTCGGCGAACAACATCGCCAGGATCGTCGCCGGACACCCTGAGAAAATCGTGAGGGAAGACTATCGATGAAGCGCATCACACGGACCATTCGCCTGACCTGTGCGCTGGCCGTGGCCGGCGCGCTGCTCGCCGGGTGCGGGCTGTCGGACGGCGCCAAGGACGGACGAGGGGCAGTGGCAGGCATGGACATGCAGTCAGCGGCGGAGCGCGCCGACGCGATGTTCTACGCGACGGTCGGGGCGATCAAGCCGGAGATCGAATGGGTCCACGACACCACGACGACCGGCAGCTGCGACGTGACGCGCTACTGGACCGTGATGACGGTCGTCTCCCCTGAGCGCCGCGGCAACTTTCTCGGTGTGGTCGAGAACTTCTGGAAGGCGAGCGGCTACCGGATCAAGACGGTGAATCCGGACAAGGACATGCCTGAGATCATCGCCACGTCCCCGGACGGCTTCGGCATCATGGTCCTCTTCGGGCACGAGGGGCAGGCCTTCTTCGAAGTCACCAGCCCCTGCGTGGACGAGTCGACGGTGGCAGCGCCCACCAAGGCGGCGAACGGCCGCACCTACGAAGGCGACATCCCCACCCCCAACGTCCGCTCCGACTTCTGGTCCGCCCAGACCCCGGCACCGGGCCCCGCCCCCTCGTCCTGACCGCAGGCGGGACGATGGCATCCGTCAGAACGACACGTCGATGTAGTCGATGTCCGTGAATTCGACTTCGAGCCGGTCGGCGCGAGTGCCACCGTCCTTGAAGCAGATGTCCTGGAGACCTTCGGCGACGATCGCGCGCAGTTCCGGATCCCGGCGCCGTGCTGCTGGGCGTCGAACAGGCGCCGTGCGCAGGTAGGCGGCAGGTGGACGGTGAGGCGTCGCATGCGGCCGTCGTCGGTGGTGCCGATGGGCGCGGTGTAGCCGAACCGCGCCCGGGTCTCCACCGTGATGCCGGTACTGGTGGCGGCCTGCTGCCGCCGGCGCCCACGGACCTTCGGCTGCCAGCGGGCCCGCACCGCGGCGTCGATCCGGTCAGTGATCGCCTTCGGCGGGGTCTTGCGCTCCTCCCCCCGTGCGGTAGCGCTCGACCGAGCGCTGGCTGACCCCGAGCTCCTGCGCGATGACCCTTGGTGAGACTGAGCGCTTTAGTTGGCGCCGGCTTTGGCTACGTCGCGTTCTGCCGGTGTGACGCACTGTGTGTCACCGTCGTAGCCTTCGCGCCATACGTAGCCCTGCAGGCAGGTGTCCGGTCCGTAGGCGCCGCCGGCGGGGTCACGGTACTGGTTGCCGTCACTGCCGCCATTGCCGCCACTGCCGATGATGCCCCCGCCGGTAAAGTCGCCGTCCTGGTCCCTGTAGACCCTGCCGGAGTCCTTTTGGCCGGTGTTGCCGCCGTACTCGGTGGTGTCGTCGTTGGTCCCGGGTATGTCGGAGAGGACGCCTGCGACCGCGAGCGGGGCTGTGGGTGCGGTTGCCGCTGAGGCCGGTATGGCGATGGCGCCGGAGATGAAGGCGGCCGAGGCGAAGGCCAGCAGGTAGCGGGAGGTTCGTCGGGCGTGGCGGGGGCGGTGCGTGGTGTGGGACATGAAAGCGTTCCTCGCAGGTGGGGGCTGGTGGGAGGTGCCGTCGTTCGCTACTTCCAGTAGGCGTCATGCTGACGGGCTGGTCATGTCACAGAAAGTCGTGGCTTGACACCTGCGGGAAGGTCCCGTACACCTGCCGAGCCCCTGCTCACGGAGATCGTGTGCCGGGCGTCCGATCTTGGTCGCCCATGGAGCAGGCCGGGTGGGAGTGCCCCCGGGCCGGGGCCCGCGCCCACCAGTACGCCGCCCCACAGCTTCTGAGCATCGGAGTTGTCCATTCGGGCCAGATACCGCGCTCAGTCACACTTGGTCGTCTTCGGCCTGCCCATCAGGAAGTTGATACGGCCCTGCAGGGTCTTGGGCGGCCCCCGAGTGAAGGCCTCGCTGGCTGTGTACGCGGAGAAACCGGTTCTCCGTGAACGCAATGTCCGCGATCAGCACACCCGCGGCCGGATGCACTTCATGGTCTTCTCCGAGTCTTTCGACGCGAAGGCCATGTGCCGCTTCCTCACGCGGATCACCGGACACTTCGACCAGAAAGTCCACCTGATCGTCGACCGGCACTCGGCCCACCGCTCGAAGACTGTCCGGGCCTGGCTCGCCGACCACAAGGACGAGATCGAGCTGCACTTCCTGCCCTCGCACTCACCCGAGCTGAACCCGGACAAGCTGGTCAACGCCGACCTCAAACGCAGCCTGCCCCACACCCGCCGGGCCAGGAACCAGGCCGAACTCGCCGCCGAAACCCGTAGGTTCTTCCACCGCCGACAACGCCAGCCCCACGTCATCACCGGCTACTTCAAAGCCCCACACGTCCGCTACATCCTCGACGAGTGAACCCAATGAGTTTCCGAATCGGGGGATCCAGTAGCTTTTGGTGCCGCCGCCGCATCCGCATCCTGTCCCCAAGCATATTCATCGGCAGGCAACAGAATGTCATGTCCGTGTCACTAAGAGCGGGCTCCCCCCACGGAGGCACACCTCTCCCCACGAGGCGTACCTCTCCGCACGGAGGCACACCATGAGATCCTCACTCGCGTCGCGGCGCCGGCGCGTCGCGGCACCCGTACTCGTCCTGTCCGCCCTGCTCACCCTGCTCGCCCTGGTCATCGTCCCTGCCGGCTCCGCCAGCGGAAGCACCTCGGCGTGTGCGCTCCAGGGGACGACCGGCTACACCGACGAGGGCCAGCAAACCGACTACAACCGGTTCCAGAAACCGGAGGGCACCAAGCGCGTGGGCGTGATCTACGTGGACTTCCCCGACGCCGTCGGGACCACCACGCCTCTCGATCGTTACTACAACCAGATATCCGGCGCCGCCGACTGGATGTGGAAGGCATCCAACGGCAAGGTCTGGCTGGACATGCGAGCCCCATACGGCAACTGGGTGCGCATGCCGAAGAACTCCACCGACTACAACTGGGCGCGCGGGTTCTCCTGGGACACGCACCGGGTATATCTGAAGGACGCGCTCGCCGGTGCCGCCGACGCAGGCGTCAACCTCGCCAACTACGACACGTTCTACATCGTGCCGACCAGCACCGCGGCCGCGATCACCCACACCCCCACCTGGGTCCAGGACCCTGCCAACCCGACCTGGGTCTGGAACAAGGCGACGAACGCCTGGGTGATGATCAAGTGGGCGGTGACCTTCGGACAGGACATGTGGCACTGGGGCTACAAGGTCGCCGACCACGAGACCGGCCACACCTTCGGCCTGCCCGACCTCTACGCCTTCAACGGCGAACAGCACCAGTACGTCGGCGGCTGGGACGTCATGGGCAAGGTGAGCGGCTCGGCCCCGCAGTTCCTCGGCTGGCACGTGTGGAAGCTCGGATGGATCACCGACAGCCAGGTCTCCTGTCTGTCCACGAACGGCACGTACTCCACCAACCTGAACGGGGTGGAATACGGGGGCAGCGGCTACAAGCTGGCGGTGATCAAGACCAGCGCCACCACGGCCTACGTCGCCGAGTCCCGCAAGGCCGCCAACAACGACTCCAACGCCTGCACCACCGGCGTACTGATCTACAAGGTCGACACCTCGGTCGCCAGCGGCAGCGGACCGGTCCGCGTGGTGAGCAACCCCAAAGCCGCCGCACCCACCGGGAACTGCACCACGCTGGACATGCAGACCTGGAAACCCGGCCAGACATTCCAGGACGACACCGCCCGCATCCGGATCCACGTGAACAGCTCCGACGCGTACAACGACACCGTCTGGACCTACAAGTGGTGACCGCATAGCGTGAAATGTCTCTGGGGCTGCCCGCCGGGGGCCGGCGGGCAGCCCCAGCCCGGGAAGCCGGTACGCTCCGGCAGTCGGCGATGGGCTTCGGCCGGCAGCGCCTCTGCTCGGCTACTGCGCCTGGATCGACCGGAGCATGTTCTGGCGGGCGGCGCCCTGCGGCTGGCCAGATCGCCGCCAGCAACCGCACGGCCTCCTGCGCATCCGGCGACCAGGTCCGGGCGTCCCCCACCAGCTCACTCACACACCGTCAACGAGCCTGAACCCAAAGCTTTTCGGATCAATAGCTGGGGTAAGGTTTTTGATCTTCGATCAGGTCTCGGACGAGCCCGGACCCCGCATGGCGCCTGTCAGCGGGGCCAGCGCGCGCCATCCCATCGTCTCGTACAGGCCTCGGCCTTCCGGCGTCGCGCCCAGCACACCTGCCGTGGCGCCCTGCCCTGCGGCGGCGGCCGTGAGCCTACCCATCACCAGGCGTCCCAGGCCGCGGCGCTGGTGGGCGGGGTCGGTCTCCACCTGGTCGACGACGGCGCTGAGGCCGGTGACGGCGATCTGGCCGCGCGCGGCGAAAGCGCCGTCGGCAGTGCGCACCAGGACGCGGGTGACGCTGGCACGAGTCCAGGTATCCAGCCGGTAACCGTCGGGCGTTTCGGTCAGGGCTCGGGCGTGGGCGACGGGCAGCGAGGCGGACATCAGGTAGCCGGCTCCGCCGGCGAGGTGCCAGCCAGGTGCCAGCCAGGGTTCAAGTGCTTCCGGTGGGACGAATGCCTTCAACCAGACGCCGGGCGCGGTGGCGTGCTCGGTCACCTTGCGGACGGTCGCTTCGTCTGCGGAGTGCAGGACATGTCGCATGACATGTCCGGGCAGGCCGACGTCGATGGTGAAACCCCAGGCACGGGGCACAGGTTCGGCTGCGCCGCGCGAAACGGTCCAACCATGGACCCATGCTCGTACGGCCTCGGCCGTGTGCGCGAAAGGCAAGGTTCCCCCCGAGTAGGTAATAGACAAACTCGCGGGATGATTATTACATCAGGAGGTCGTGGCGGATCGTGAAGAACGCCGCGCTCCGGCAGGCCCCTGCAGGCTTCCGCTCCACCCCGCCCCGCCATGGCCGATCGCCAGCCCTGATGGCGCAATGACCTCGTCCAGAACGGCGTCGCCGCCCTTGATGCGACAGGCCGGGTTGAGACCCTCGTCAAGGTCCTGGATGACGCGGTCCGACCTCTGCAATAGGGGGCCGGTTAGTTCGGCAACCGAGCCCCTATCCCAGCTGTACATCAGCAACGTCGGGCAGTTCTGCACTCAACTCTCTTGTGACACCTTCCGCGAAAGCGTCACAACAGTTCGGGTGCACCCTCCCGAACGGGACCCGCGGCCTCCGGGTGACCCGGACCGCCGGCCGAGGCAGCGCCACGCAGCGCCGCCTCGACCCGGCGGTTGCCGGTCATGGTCGCCGTGACGGCGGTCATGGTGAGGAGGAGGCCCGCGGCGGCGAAGAGCGGGGTGCGAACGTCGTACGTGGTGGCCAGCCAGCCGCCGAGGAAGGCGCCGAACGGGGCGGCGCACATGGCGAGCATGCGGGAGGTGGAGGCGACCCGGCCCATCAGGTGGGCCGGGACGATCGCCTGCCGGAGGGAGGGCGCGAGCACCATCGTGGCGCCCATGCCCGCCCCGCAGACGGCGAGCGCGAGCCCGGCCACGTACGGATTCGGGGCGGCGGCGAGCCCCAGGATGGCAAGCCCTTCGACCGTGGTCGTGCAGGTCAGCACGGTGCCGGTGCCGAGTCGCCGGCTGAGGAAGGAGGCGATGCCCGCGCCGAGCAGGCCGCCGGTGGCCTCCGCCGTGAGGAGCAGGCCGTAGCCGAAGGTGCCGATGCCGAGACGGTCGTGCGTGAAGAGGGCGAGTACGGTCTCCACGGCGAGGAAGGCGACGTTCCCGATCGCCGGACGCAGCGCGAGCCCGAGCAGCAACCGATCCCGGAAGACGTACGAGGCCCCGGCCCGCGCCTGCCGAAGCAGCGACTCCCGGGCCTCCGGTACGGGCCGGGGCGCGGCGGGCAGTGACCGTACGAGCAGTGCGGAGAGCGCGAACGACACCGCGTCGGCGAGCAGCGGAACCGCCCGCCCGAGCGCGAGCAGCGCACTGCCCGCGGGCGGCCCCGCGAAGCCGGACGCGGCGGTCTGGGTGCCGCGCAGGCGGGAGTTGGCACGCTCCAGGAGTGCGGGGTCGCGGCCGAGCAGATCCGGCAGATAGGCCGTGGCGGCCGTGTCGAAGAAGAGTCCGCCGAGGCCGAGCAGGAAGGCGACGGCCGCGAGCAGCGGAACGCTCAACACGTCGAGCGCGGCCGCCGCCGCCGGTATCGCGAGCAGCACCGCACGCGCCGCGTCCGCGACCCACATCGTGCGCCGGCGGTCCCAGCGGTCCACCAGCGCACCGCCGAGCACCCCGAAGAGCAGCCACGGCAGCGTCCCGGCGGCCGTGACGACGGCGAGCGCCATCGGATCGCGCGTCAACGTCAACGCGAGCAGCGGCAGCGCGGCATGCATCACCCCGTCACCGAGCGAGGACACCGTCTGCGCGGTCCACAGCCGGCCGAACCCGGCTGGCAACTTCCTTGCATCCGAGGTCACTTGGCATCACCCTCGGCCTGCCCGCGCGGCGCCGGCCGGAACAGCGCGAAGGCGAGCGACACGTCCGGCAGCAACGGATCGGACAGCTCCCGGTACTCGTCCGCCAGTGCCTGAAGCCGCGCCCCCAGCTCCGCGAACTGCTCCCCGGTGAGCCGCAGATGCGCCATCCGTACGTGCCGCTCGCCACCGACCGGCGCCGCCTCCAGGTCCGCCACCGCATGCCGCATCAGCACATCGGGCTGCCCCGCCCCCGGATCCGGCAGCACGATCGCCGGCGCGGCCATCGCGTAGTACCGCTCGGTGACCCCCCGCACCTTCCGCGTCCGCACCACCTTCACCAGGCCGGCCCGCTCGAGCAGCCGCACGTGATAGCTGGAACTCCCCTTCGCGAGGCCCACCCGCTCGGCGATCTGCGTGATCGTCGCCGGCTCGAAGCGGAGCACGGCCATGATCCGGTGGCGCGTGAGATTGGAGACGGCGCGGAGCTGCGCGTCAGTGGTGACGTGAAACGTCTCGGGAAGATCATCGGCAGACATGCGCCCAATGGTCAACGATTCTTGACCATTGGGCAAGTGGGTTCCGTACGGTCTTCCGGAATTCGCCGTCCGGCGCGAGAGGCCTCCGCATGCAAGGTGGCCTGAGACCGCCGACACGGCTGCCGGCTCGTGGACAACGCACCCGGGAAGCGTCCGGGCGCACGGTGCTCACCGAGAGGGAGGTCCGCTCCGCCGAGGCATGCTGACGGGGTCCTTCCGGTCGGCGTGGGCTCCGCGAGGTCGAGCTGCGAGGTTGGTGGAGGGCGGTGCCGGCGAACCCGTCCCGCGGTGGCCCTGCGGCCGCACGAGGGCGCGGAGGCCGCCTCCAGCGGAGCGTTCACTCTCAATTCATTGCAACGGAATGCTGGCCTTTGTTGCATTAGCATCAAAACCATTGCAACAACTTCTTACCTCCTACCTGCGCTTATGGCTGTTTTACGCAACGAGTGTGTTGCCACACCTACGAACGCAACGTAGCTTTTCCTTCATCGGAAACAACGAAGCGAAGGAAAAGACCATGCAGAAGTTCGCCACCACCGCCCCGATCGCCACCGTCCTCGACATCCCCGCGGGCCGCATCCGGTTCATCGCCGCCGACCGGGCCGACACCACCGTCGAGGTCCTGCCCGCGAACCCCTCGAACGGCCGCGACGTGAAGGCGGCGGAGCAGACCACCGTCGAATACGGCGACGGCGTCCTGCGGATCGCGGCCACACCGGCGAAGACCCCGATCCTCGGCAACTCCGGATCCGTCGAGGTGACCATCCAGCTCCCCGCCGGCTCCCGCGTCGAAGCCAGGACGGCCAGCGCCGAACTGCGCGGCGTCGGACGCCTCGGCGACGTCACCTTCGAGGGCGCGCACGGCACGGTCAAGCTCGACGAGACCGCCGGCGCCCACCTCACCCTCCAGGCCGGTGACATCGCGGTCGGCCGCCTCGGCGGCCCCGCCCGGATCAGCACCCAGAAGGGCGACCTCCACATCACCGAGGCCGTCCGCGGCACGCTCACCCTGCGCACCGAGCACGGCAACGTGTCCGTCGGCGCAGCCCGCGGCATCTCCGCCGCCCTCGACGCCGGCACCTCCTACGGCCGCATCCACAACGCCCTCATGAACACCGAAGGCACCGCCGGCCTCAACATCCACGCCACCACCGCCTACGGCGACATCACCGCCCGCAGCCTCTGAGTGCCAGCCCGACGGCTGACCGGACCGTCAGGCCGGGGCCGAAAACAGCAGAAGGACCCGGATCCTGTTGAGGATCCGGGTCCTTCTGAGCAGTAGCGGGGACAGGATTTGAACCTGCGACCTCTGGGTTATGAGCCCAGCGAGCTACCGAGCTGCTCCACCCCGCGTCGATGCCCCCACCTTACGGCACCCCTGGCCTGGGCTTCGCCAGGTTTTTCTGCCCCTCCTGCTGACAGGCGATGGTGACGAGTTGGATGTCCACCCTCACCCGAGCTGGCCGGCTGCATCGTCACCGAGATGGAGCTGCGGCGGCCGCCCGTCGGTGGCGACGTGGGGTGGAGGGGACGGCAAGCCGACGGGCAACTGGTCATGCCGAGCGGGTTCTCGGGTCTGCAGTACGGGCACGGCTCGATGCCCTCGGCGGCGGCGAGCTCCGCCTCCAGCTCGCTGGTCGCCCGCTCGGCCAGCTTCTGCTGCCGGCCCAGCCACGCCAGTGCAGCCCGCCAGCTCTCCAGACGGGCCTTGAGTCCGCTCACGAGGACCACGCCCCGGGCTCGGCGACGGTGAACTCCTCGCCAGTCCAGCGCACGATCAACTCCCGCACTCCGTCCGGTCCGCTCTCGGCCGCGCGGAACAGCTCGACCCGGCCCGCCGTGCTCCAGCCCCGCTCCGCCCAGTACGGGTGGGAGCTGATCAGGCACGACAGCCGGATCAATTCTTTTCACAGGTCGGTGTACGGGGGGATGACGCGGACGATCGCGATGAGGTGGAGGCGGGGCAGGGGCAGGGCGTAGAACCAGCCGTCGGCGAGGAGGGGGATACGGCGCAGTCCCCCGGGTACGCCCTTGCGGGCTCCTTCGCCGATGTCGGTGACGTCGACACCGACTTCTGCGAGGGCGACGAGTTCGTCGGCCAGGCGCTCGACCTCGTCGATCACGTGGTGGGGCAGGCCTTTGACGACGTGCTCGGCGTCGGGGTCGTACTCCCACCGCCAGGGGTTCAAGACTCTCCGCCGTGGGGCAGGCCTGCCTCGGCGGCGGCCTTGTCGAGGATCCGCCCGATCTCGGCCGCGATCATCCGTCCTTCCCCGGGGTCGGTGACGTGGGCGGCGCGGGCCTCCAGGTGCCGCAGCCGCGCAGCCAGGTCCGGGTGCCGCTCGATCGCGACATGCAGGGCCCACTGCCGCAGGAACCGACGCATCGGGGCGGAGCTGACCTCCTCGCGTGCCCGGGCGACCGCCGCCGCGCGTTCGGCGTCGAAGGTGGCCACGGCGTCCGGCGCGATGCGTGTCAGTGCGGCCCGCAGCTCCTCGACGGTGGCGGCCGGCTGCGGCACGCCACCGCCGTGAGGGTGCTCGGCGGCGGTACTCATGCCGCGTCCTGGCGTTCGCCGGAGTGCTGGCGGCGGTGGGCCGCGGCCAGGGTGGAGACATGCTGCCGTGACCAGCCGACGGCGGCTGCGACCGCGGCGGGTCCGCCCCGCTCGTAGCCGGCGGCGATCCGTCCGGCCGCCTCGCCGAGCGCGGAGCGCGCCTGCTCCAGAGCGGCTGCGGCTTCCTCGACACGGCGGGCAAGGCGGTCCAGCTCGTGAGCCTCGTCCGGATCCAGTGCCACGCGCGTGAGCCGTGGGGTGGTTGTCATGGAGCGAGCCTGCCCCACCCACCCCGCAAACGCAAGCGCGCTTGACATATGGGATGGGTTTCCATCGATGGCCTTCGCGCACGTCGGGTGGCCCAGGAAGCGGATGCGCCAGCGCCGGGCGGCGGCGAGCCGCTCGGTGATGTCGACGACCACCTGCAGCAGCGCGTCGAGTTCGGGGGCCGGCCGCCGGAGGTTCTCCGTGGACAGCGGCCACAGGGTCACGGTGTCCAGCCCGGTCACCTGCTCGCACCAGCCGAGCGCGTCCACGCCCCGCTCGCCTCCCCTGCGGTAGCCGTCGATCAGCGGGAGCGCCCGGGACCGGGCCCAGCGGCGGTTGCCGTCCAAGACCACTGTCGGCGGTGGTGAAGCGCGCGACGGCATCGGGCACGGGCCGCTCGCCAGCGGTGGTGAGGGTGGTTGCGATCTGGTGCAAGGCAAGCGGCTGCGGGGTGAGCCAGGCGGCAGCAGCACGCAGCATCGTGCCCGTCTTTGGCTCGGGGGCCGGGCGGATCGATTCGGCTTGGGCTGTGCGGGTGAGCAGGGCTGCACCAGCCGATGGCGGGCGGCTACAACCGTTGAGAACGAGGCGGATGCCGCAAGCCCGGTGCGCCTTGCACACACTCATTCCCCTGGTGCGCAGTGTTTCTGCGGTGGAGGCGATCATGCCCGCGATGAAGTGGACCGATGAACTGCTGGACCCGCTGCGCAAGGCCGGCGATGTGCCGGCTGACGCGGCGATCGAGGAGATCTACGCGCTGGGCCAGCAGGAGCAGGTACGCCAGGCCCTGCTGGCGTTGGACGGCAACAGCCAGGCGGTCCCCGCCGGTCTGCCGCCCAAGCTGCAGGAGTACTTCGACCGCTCGGCCGACTTGCCGCAGTGGGCTGACGAGGTCCTGATCGCCCGCGGGCAGAGCCTTTTGGGCCGCTACCAGGGGCACATCGTCACGACGCTGCTGTGCGGGTCCCTGCCTCTGTGCTACGGCTGCGCAGACGGCGCGCAGGTCCTCTACCGCTCCACCCGCCTCACCCAGGGCGTCTACCGCCGGCTGATGGAGACCGCCCAGTTCGTGGTCGACGTCCTGGAGCCAGGCAGTCTGAAGCCGGGAGCACGCGGCGTGCGGTCCGCGCAGAAGATCCGGCTCCTGCACGCCACGATGCGCTACCACCTCGCCCGCAAGGAGGACTGGGACACCTCGTGGGGAGTTCCCGTCAACCAGGAGGATCTCGCCGCGACCTTGATGAGTTTCTCCGTCATCATCCCCCGAGGCCTGGCCCGGCTCGGCGTCGAACTCCCCGCCCAGGACCGGGACGCGTTCTTCCACATCTGGCGGATCATCGGCCACATCATGGGCGTGAACGAACACGTCAATCCCGCTTCCTACGAGGACGGCTCCGCCCTCGTCGACGCCGTGCTGCACCGCCAGCAGCGCCCCTCCGAGGCGGGGACCGTCCTGACCAAGGGCGTCCTCGACTTCATCCGCGAGGTTCTGCCCACCCCGCTGTTCGCCGGGGTCGGTCCCTCACTGATCCGCCACCTCGCGGGCGACCGGGCCGCCGACGTCGTCTCCGTCCCGCCGGCCGACCTCACCCAGCTCGCCCTCGCCGCCCAGTCGCCCCTCAGCCTCGGCTACGGCAAGACCGGCGACACCGTCCCCCTCCTGGCCAAGGCATCCAACGAACTCGGCCTGGCCGTCTTCAAGCAGGGACTGCGCCTGACCAACAAGGGCCGCCGCTACCAGTGGCAGGTCCCCACAGGCCTGACCCCCACTCACTGAGTCCGGCAGGCCGCCCGGCGCCGGCATGGCCAAGGCGGCGTCGGCGCGGCGCGGCGCGGACCCGATCGTCGCCAGTGACAAGAGAAGTCCCCTGCGCCGTCGACGGTGCACACCGGAACGACGCCGGCCCTCCGGTGGTCTCCGGCGGGCCGCCGCCGGTGGTCGGTTGGGGTTGGGGTTGGGGTTGGGGTTGGGGTGGCTCCGGCCCCCGCTGCCGCGCCTGTCAGGCAGGTGCGGTTCGTCCGCGATATCGGCGAACCGGCCCGTGCATCCTCGCGCCGGCGTGCGTGTGGTGCAGAGGTATGGGGCCGTGTGGCCGGGCGGAGGTCACCCGGGTGGGCGCGTATCACCCTCCAGGTCCTCGGCAAGTGCGCGACCGGCAAGACCGCGACCTTGTCCCTTTACGGCCTGACGGGCATCGTTCTCATCCGGCCGGTTCGCGGCGCCCGCTCCTGACGCCCTCGGGGATGCATCGCATGTAGGACCTATTCAGAGCGGCTGGGCGTCGTCTGGACTGCGGCCATGGCTTCTGGGACTGTAAGAGGGACAACCAGCCTGGTCTGGTGGGAGACCCCGCGCCGCCCCTACGGCCATCTCAATGGCCAAGGCCCGGTACGGGTGGTCTCGCTCGGCTGCGCGCGGCCCTACGCCACGCGCTCAGCGGCCTTCTCTCCCGCATCGGCGGGCGACCGTGATGGGCTCGACCCCTGAACGGGGCGAACCATGAACGACGGCATCCGCGTCACCATGAGCCACGATCCAGAAGGCACAGTCATCACGGTGGCCGGCGAACTGGACATGGACACCTGCCCGACCCTGCACCAGGCCACCACCGCTGCGGCGGCCCATGGCGGCCCCTTACGCCTGGACCTCACCGGCGTGCCCTTCATGGACGTCATCGCACTGCACCTGCTGCTCGACCTCCAGCGCGACTTCCAGCGGCGACAAGCACCGTTGGCCATCAGCGGATTCCAGCGGCAGCCCACACGTCTCCTCACCCTCACTTCCAGCGAGCACCTGCTCTGCTGCACCCCGCCACGCAACGTCGTCTTCCCGCCGGTCTTCCGGGAGTTGGGTTCCCGCCTGACGCCGGCCTTGAGGCGTACACCCGCACATGCTGTCGACGTCGCGACGCGTCGGTGTTGACCACCACAGCCGGCGCAACCGTCCGAAGACCGCCCCGTCGGGGCCGGCTGCCGGCGCCGCACGTCCCGTGCCGAAGGAGAGCGGGCCGACCGCAACGGTGGCACCGCGCTCTCGGATCCTTGCGGCGGTCACGTCCGCGTCGTCGACGGCGAGAGACACCAAGACCGGCCCCCTCGCGGCGGCACGCCCGGACGTTGGCCGGAGCAAGGGTGCTGCCCGGTCAAGTGGCTCGCTGGACGTGAGCGTGGAAGGCAGGCCGTCGCCGGCGCGACGCCGTGCGCCGGAGTGGGGAGGCCGGTGAGGCGGTCGCCCGTCGCGTTAGGGATGCGTCAAGGCTTTTGGGGACGGGAATCTGCCTGCAAGCTCTGCACGCCCCTCGAACGCGGGGCATGGTCCCCCCGTAGGCACAGCTGCTCCGACCGTCCTGTGCGGGCCCTCACGGCCCGGACCGGTGGCACATGGGTGCCAGGTGATGCACGGGGCACAAGGGCAGGCGGGTACCAGAAGCTGCCCCCTGCGGTGAGGGTCCGTGCCGACGGCGCCCGCATACTCGATGATCCTTGCGAGGCCCTGAGCCAGTGGCCGTCGTTCGGGTGCGCTGGACAAGGCCGGAAGGATTGATGGGGGACATGAAGGAAGCGAACGAGCCGGTGATGCCGGAGGCGGTGGACAGCCCCGCTCTGCGGACTCAGCCGACCGGTGCCCTGGCACAGTGGCTGCTGCGCCACCGGGTGCAGCCGGTGGGGCCGGCTGCCGGTGAGGGGCATGCCAAGCCGCACGCGTGGTGGAAGGTGATGTGCCTGACCGGCGTCGACTACTTCTCCAGCCTCGCCTACGTGCCCGCGATCGCCGCCCTCGCCGCCGGGGCGGTTTCCCCGCTGGCGACGCTGCTGATCGTCGCGCTGACCCTGCTGGGGATGCTGCCGATGTACCGGCGGGTGGCGAAGGAGAGCCCGCACGGCGCCGGTTCGGTGGCGATGCTCGAGGACCTGCTGCCCTTTTGGTGGGGCAAGCTGTTCGTGCTCATCCTGCTCGGCTTCGTAGCCACCTCGTGGATCATCACGATCACCCTGTCCACGGCGGACGCCTCCGTACACGTGGTGGAGAACCCCTTCTTCCCCGCCGCCCTGCACGGCCACGAGGTCGCCCTCACGGTGGCCCTGCTGCTGGTACTGGGCGGGGTGTTCCTGCTCGGGTTCAGCGAAGCGGTCAGCGTGGCCATCCCCCTGGTCGCCATCTTCCTCGTGCTCAACGCCGTCGTCATCGGCATCGGCCTCGCCCACGTGTTCACCACCCCGGGGGCATGGTCAGAGTGGACCGACGCCCTCGCCGAGGGCGGAGGCGGCTTCGGCGACCTGATGGGCCCGGCGCTGCTCGCCTTCCCCCTGCTGGTCCTGGGCCTGTCGGGCTTCGAGACCGGTGTGAGCATGATGCCGCTCGTCGCAGCCGAGGGCGCCGACGAGGAGCAGCGGCTGCGCTCGCGGATCCGCAACACCCGAAGGCTGCTGACCACCGCCGCTCTCATCATGAGCGTCTACCTGCTGTCCGCGAGTTTCGTCACCACCCTCCTCATCCCGCACGAGGAGTTCGAGCCGGGTGGGGCCGCCAACGGCCGTGCCCTGGCGTGGCTGGCCCACGAGCACGTCGGAGAAGGGTTCGGCACCGTCTACGACATCAGCACCATCCTGATCCTGTGGTTCGCCGGCGCCTCCGCCATGGCGGGACTGGTCAACATCGTCCCCCGCTACCTGCCCGACTACGGCATGGCCCCCGAGTGGGGACGGGCCGTCCGCCCCGTCGTCATCGTCTACACCGCCCTGTGCATCCTCATCACGATCGCCTTCGACGCCGACGTCGACGACCAGGCCGGCGCCTACGCCACCGGCATCCTGGCCATGATGGTCTCCGGCGCCTTCGCCGTCACCGTCTCCGTCGCACGCCACCGCCGCCGCGCGGCCACGATCGGCTTCGCCCTGCTCACCGCGGTCCTGCTCTACGCCCTGGTCGCCAACGTCATCGACAAGCCCGACGGCATCGTCATCTCCGGCTTCTTCATCGCCGGCATCATCCTGGTGTCGCTGATTTCCCGTGTCTCACGCACCACCGAGCTGCGCGCCGACCGCATCGTCTTCGACAGTGACGCCCGCCGCTTCATCGACGACACCCTCGCCCACGACAACGCCATCAACATCATCGCCAACCGCCGCCAGGCCGGCGACGTCGACGAGTACAGCGCCAAAGAACGTGAACAGCGCGGCGTCAATCCGGTACCCGGCCAGGCCGACGTGATGTTCCTCGAGATCGACGTGGTCGACCCCTCGGACTTCAGCGACACCCTCACCGTCCACGGCGTCGAAGTGGACGGCTACCGGATCCTGCGCGCCGACGCGCCGGCCGCGCCCAACGCCATCGCCGCGATCCTGCTGGCCCTGCGCGACGCCACCGGCGTCCAGCCGCACTGCTACTTCGCCTGGGCGGAAGGAAGCCCACTGGTGCACATGGTCCGTTACTTCCTCCTGGGGCGCGGTGACACCGCACCGGTCACTCGCGAGATCATCCGCAGCCACGAACCCGACCCGGACCGCCGTCCCGGCATCCACGTCGGCGGCTGACCACTGCACCTATGCAGCCACTTCCAGGGATCCTGGGAGGGGAGACGAAAGGCAGCCAGAACATGACGTCAGCGCCAGATCGCCGCATGCGGATCAGGATCATCGCCCTCGCGCTCTGCGCGGCTGCCATGGTCGCTGTGGGCGTGGCCGTCGACTGGTGGTGGCTGCTCGGGATCGGGGTGTGGGTTCTGGTCGTGGCGTTCCTGACAGAGATGATTTATCGGCCGTAGGCCGGTGGCGCCTCCTGGCCGCCTGTGCCGCCGAGGCCCCGGCCCTGGTCCGCGAGCGCGTCCAGGCGGCGGGCGCCTTCGAGTTGCCGTGCCCGCGCCCCCGGCGCCCGATCTTTGGAAGGCTGCGCGCGTGCCGGATGGCGGGCCTCGGCGCGGGCGTTGGAACGGGCGCCGCGCGCGAACCGGGGCGGCGGCGCGCAGGTCGTCCTCCAGCTGTTGGTGGCGCTCGTGGAGGCGGTGGAGGCGGCGACCTCGCGTACCGCGCGCATGGTGCGTACGCCGGGCCGTGGCCTGCCGCCCAACGCGACCGTTACCGGTGTACCCCGCACGCCGCCGCGCCCGGCCCCCGGTCCGGAGCGGCCGGGGCCCGCCCGTACGCGCTGACCCCTCGACAAGGGAGCCCACCCCCATGGCAACCCCCGCACACGCCCCCCTGCCTGGTGACCGTTCGCCGAAGCGCTCGGGGACGCGGCGCAGACCGCGGCGATGGCCTTCCACCTGGTGATGGCCGTGACCGACGCGGTCCGCCGCGCCCCACAGAAAACGCCTGCCGGGCAAGGAGGCGGAGCTCGGCGAGGACGCCGAAGATGGTGCCTGGCCGGCCAGTCCTCCAGCCCCGCATACAGGGCAAGGCCACCGGGGTTCCAGGCCAGCATGTCCATGCTGCGGCTGATGACGTAGGCGGGATTCGGCCGCAGCGCTTCCAGGAGCAGCTTGAGGTGGGGGCGCACGGTACGGCTCGGCGCCGGCGGCGGCTCGGGCGCGTAGCGAGCTGCCCGGGCGGCCAGCTCGCGCAGGTGCTGGTGTTCCTGGTCGTCCAGGTGCAGGGCGCGGGCGAGCGCGTCGAGGACGGAGGGGCTGGGACGGGTCTCCTTGCCGCGCTCCAGGCGCACGTAGTAGTCGATGCTGATCCCGGCGAGGGTGGCCAGCTCCTCGCGGCGCAGCCCCGGGGTGCGGCGCAGGCCGGTGCCGACGGTGAGGCCGGCCTGTTGCGGGCTGGTCTGGGTGCGGCGGGCGCGCAGGAAGAGGCCCAGCTCCGCACCCTCGCTGCCCGCCCGGTGGGGGGTCCTGTCATTACCCCCGAACAGCCCGGCCTGCCTACGGACGCGAAAAACCGCGAGGCTGGGCACACGGCGATCCGGAGCCGCCCTTTCGGGCAGCCCGCCCCCAGCGAGGCAGCCAGGGATGCCAATCGCCGCCCGTGACCGCGCGTCGCGGTGAGCGAGCACCGAGGGGCGTCCAGGGTGGACACCGCCGGAAAAGCACGACGGAGCGGAGAAAAGCGGATGCGCTACATCAAGCTGCGTGACCTGGAGGTATCCCGGATCGGGCTGGGTGCGATGGGCATGTCCCACGGCTACACCGGATCCGGGACCGACGAGCCGGAGTCCATCCGCACCGTGCACCGGGCGCTGGAGCTGGGTGTCACGCTGATCGACACCGCCGAGATCTACGGCCCCTACACCAACGAGGAACTTCTCGGCCGGGCACTGAAGGGACACCGCGACCAGGCGGTGCTGGCGACGAAGTTCGGCCTCGTCTCGCATCACGGGGCAGGCGCGTGGAACCTCGACAGCAGCCCGGCCAACATCCGCACGGCCCTCGAAGGCTCGCTCAAGCGTCTCGGCACCGACCACATCGACCTCTACTACCAGCACCGGGTCGACCCGAACATCCCGATCGAGGAGACGGCCGGCGCTGTCGGCGAGCTGATCGCCGCGGGCAAGGTCCGCGCGTTCGGCCTGTCCGAGGCCGGCCCGGACACCATCCGCCGCGCCCACGCCGTCCACCCCGTCACCGCGGTGCAGTCGGAGTACTCCCTGTGGACCCGGGGCGTGGAGGAGCGGGTCCTGCCCGTGCTGCGCGAGCTGAACATCGGCCTGGTGCCGTTCTCACCGCTCGGACGCGGCTTCCTGACCGGCACGATCCGCTCCACCGACCAGTTCGACGAGGACGACTTCCGGCGCGGCAACCCGCGCTTCACGGGCGAGAACTTCCAGCGCAACCTGGCGATCGCCGACGAGGTGAAGGCCATCGCCGCCGAGGCCGGCGCCACACCCGCGCAGGTGGCGCTGGCCTGGCTGCTCGCGCAGGGCGACGACATCGCCCCGATCCCCGGCACCAAACGCGTAAGCCGGGTCGAGGAGAACACCGCCGCCGCCGACGTCGAGCTGACCGGCGAACAGATCGACAAGCTCGACAGCCTGCCCCCCGCCGCCGGCGAGACCCACACCGAAGCCCAGGCGCAGATGCTCGAACGCTGCCCCCCATCCCCTTCTGCCCCCGTGCCTCCGGCTGCAGCCGGATCCCGGCCGTCCGGCCGCCCAACGACTCCCGCGTCCCCCGAGCGACAAGGAAGATTCCCGTGCAGACCGTCACCCTGAACAACGGCATCGAGATGCCGATCCTCGGCTTCGGCGTCTACCAGATCCCGCCGGAGCAGACCGAGCAAGCTGTCGCCGACGCCCTCACGGCCGGCTACCGGCTGCTCGACACGGCCGCCGGGTACGGCAACGAAGAGGCGGTCGGCCGCGCCATCAAGAACAGCGGCATCCCGCGCGAGGAACTGTTCGTCACCACCAAGCTGTGGATCCAGGACGCCCCCGCCGAGGACAACACCCGCCGCGCCTTCGAGACGTCGCTGACCAAGCTGGGCCTGGACCACCTCGACCTGTACCTGATGCACCAGCCCTACGGAGACGTCTACGGCCAGTGGCGCGCCATGGAGGCAGTCAACCGCGAGGGTCTGGCCAAGGCGATCGGCGTCGCCAACTTCCATCCCGACCGGCTCCTGGACCTCATCCTCAACAACGAGGTCACCCCTGCCGTCAACCAGATCGAGACCCACCCCTTCTTCCAGCGCACCGCCGACCAGACCCTGATGCGTGAGCACGCAGTCCAGCACCAGTCCTGGGGCGGCTTCGCCGAAGGCAGGAACGATCTGTTCACCCACCCCGTCCTCAGCGAGATCGGCAAGGCGCACGACAAGTCCGCGGCCCAGGTCGTACTGCGCTGGCTGATCCAGCGGAGCATCGTCACGATCCCCAAGTCGGTCAACCCCGACCGCATGGCGCAGAACTTCGACGTCTTCGACTTCGAGCTCACCGACGACCAGATGGCTCAGATCGCCGGCCTCGACACCGGAACGACGCTGTTCTTCGACCACCGCGACCCCGAGATGGTCGCCTGGCTCAGCAAGCGCCGCCTGGACAGCTGAACGTCACAGGAAGCAACAGCGCCCCGCCCGGTCCCACAACCACCGCCGGCCGGTTAGGGATACCCCCGACGCGCGCGCCCAGGTATCCGCCCGGCACCACCCGCCCCAACGGTTCACCCGGAGCCGTCCACGTGATCGCACCCCACCACAGCACCGACCTGCCAAGCCGGCGCACCGTCCTGCGCGGGGCACTGCTGACAGGAGCCACCGCCCTGACCGGAACCCACCTGACGGGCTGCTCACCACCCTCACCACAGTCGGACACGTCCACGCCCGCCGAGCCCGCCGCCACCACCGGAAGCACCGAGAGGAGAGTCCTGCTGGCCTACTTCTCCAGGCCCGGCGAGAACTACTACTACGGCGGCCGCACCGACCTGAAGGTGGGCAACACCGAAGTGCTCGCGAGGAAGATCAGCAGCCGCGTCACCTGCGACACCTACCGCATCCAGGCCGCCGACCCTTACCCGCACGACTACGACGCGACCGTTCAGCGCAATCTCCGCGAACAGGAGGACGATGCCCGGCCGGCCATCGAAGGCCGCCTGCCTTCCGTCGACGGCTACGACACGGTCCTGCTCGGCAGCCCCATCTGGAACGTCAGAGCACCCATGATCATGACGACGTTCACCGCCGCCCTGAACTTCCGCGGCAAGACCATCCACCCGGTCACCACCCATGCCATGAGCGGGCTGGGCACCACCGAACGCGACTACGCCGCCTCCTGCCCTGGCGCGACCATCGCCGAGGGCCTCGCGCTACGAGGCGAGAGAGTCGACGGCGCCGACACCGAGATCGAGGAATGGTTGCGACGCCTCGGATTCCTCTCGTGAGCTCTCGGAGCTGAGAGATGCACCGGGTCGCTGTTGGCCGACCAGCCAGGAGTCACAGCAGTCCGGCGGCGGCCGGTGCGTGGTTGCCCGGACATCGGGCCCACCGCACGGATCAGGGCACTCGCAGGCCCCCGATCCCACCTGCTAAAAGCCCCCGATGCGGCCCGTACGCCCCAAGAAGACGGCACGGGTGCCGACGTAAGGTGCTTGGAAGGAACCCCTGATGAGCAAGGTCATTTTCGTGACCGGTGCCGGCCGCGGTCTGGGCACGGACATCGCCCGCGAGGCACTGACAGCCGGCCACAAGGTCGTCGCCACCGGCCGCCGCCCTGAGGAGGTCGACAAAGCCCTGGGCCGAGCGCAGGACAACCTCCTGGTCACCAAGCTGGACGTCACGAGCCTGGACGACGCCCAAGCAGCCGCACAGGCAGCCATCGACCGCTTCGGCCGCATTGACGTCCTGGTCAACAACGCCGGGAACTTCTTCGCCGGCTACTTCGAGGAGATCACGCCCGCGCAGATGCGCCAGCAGATCGAGACCAATCTCTTCGGGCCGATGAACGTCACGCGCGCCATCCTGCCCATCATGCGCGCACAGCGTGCCGGCCATGTCATCACGCTCTCCTCGTCCGCCGGCATCATCGGGCAGGAGTTCTGCGTCGCCTACGCCGCCTCCAAGTTCGGCGTCGAGGGCTGGATGGAATCCCTGCGCTACGACGTGCAGCCGTACGGCATCCACACCACCGTCGTGGAACCCGGCTTCTTCCGCACCGAGCTCCTCATGGACGCCTCCACCACCTGGCCCGAGCCGACCATCGACGACTACGCCGAGCGCACCACCGCCACCATCGAAGCCTGGAAGAGCATGAACGGCCGGCAGTCCGGCGACCCCGCCAAGCTCGCCCGCGCCCTGCTGACCCTCGCCGGCCAACAGCAGCCGCCGCTACGCTTCGTCGCCGGCGCCGACGCCATCGAGGCGGTGAAGGCCAAGGCCCGGGAGCTGTTGGCACAAGCCGAGGCATCCCGCGAGCTGGGCGGCAACCTGGCTCACGACGACACCACCCTCTGAAGGCCCGAACACCCGGGCGGCCGCCGAGCCATCGTGGCCGCCGCGGTCCGCGGCGCCCTTCAGGCCGGCCGGTAGTAGGGGGCCGGGGGTATGGGACGCCCTGAACTTCCCGTGGACTTCACGGTCCCGGCCCGCGGCGAGCCGGCCACGGCGCTGCGGGAGCTGTTGCGGCTCTTCGCCCGGCGTGCACGTCGTCGCCTGTGCGGAGGCGCCGGGGATATCGCGCCGCAAGGTCGCCGAGTGGGGCAACGCGTGGAGGTTCGCCGGTTCGACTCACCCCAGTCGTCGCCCCGGCCGACTGGGCGCTGGCCGAGACGCGTATCCGGGAGGCGTCCGGACTCCTGGGCCGCGCCGGACAGGTTGCTGGCGCCGGGGATGTCGCCGCGCTCGGCGACCTCCTGGCCGTGTGCGCCGCCCAGTCCCCGGCACTCGTCCGCACGAGGGTGCAGGCGGCGGCCGACGCCTTCGAGCAGGCCGCCCGCGCGCCCGGTGCCCGCTCCCTCGAGCGACGCGCACGTGCCGGTTGGCGGGCGTCGGCGCGGGCACCGCGCGCGGGCCGTGGCGGCGGCGCCGCGGTCCTGCTGACGCTCCTGATCGCGCTCGTGGAGGCGGTGGAGGCCGCCGCCACGGCCGGGGCGCTCGGCGCGGGGGAAAGCGGACCGGCAGCTGTCGATGCGTCTGCTGAAGGCGATCGAAGAGGCTGCTGATGACGGGACCGGCCTGTCGGGGGAGTTGTCGGAGTTCGAACGAGCCGCGCACAGCTTTACGGGGTGGCCGAGCTGGGCTGGGAGTATCCGCTGCCGAGGCACGGCTTCCCGCGCGTGTGAACCGGACGCCGGTCTGGGGCGGCTTGTCGGCGGGGCCCGGCAGAATGCGGGGGATGGACTATCTGGCGGCGTTGTTGGCCGAGGGCTGGTGGTACCCGGTGGGGGTCGCGGTGATGGCGCTGGTGGCGTCGGTCCGCATGTACCGGTTGATGAGGCAGGCCCTGTCCCTCCCCGGCGGGCGCACCCAGCCGTTCGGCTTCACCGAGGTGTTCGCCGTGGTGATGCCACTGCCGACCGCCGTTCCGCTGCTGTACGCGCCCGTGTTGTACGGCTGGATGCTGGGGGAGCCTGTGGCCCTGGGCAGCGTGGGTACGGCCGTGGCGTGGGGGCTGGGAATCGTCGGGGCGGTGGGCGTGTTCGCCGCCGGCACCCGCGTCCGCGACTGACGCCAGCCCTTCAGGTGGCCGCCCGTTCCGGACCGGCTGCCGGTCGGCCCCGCAGGGGCCTTTCCGGGAAGGGGGCTCCAGGGGATGACGGCTCCCCTGGGGGTCGTCCGACGGCCTCAGCCGAGGCGGAAGTGCTGGTTGCTGGCGTTCACGCAGTCCCACTGGACCAGCGCTGCGTCGTTCTGCGCGTGCAGGGGGACTGCCCGGTCATGGCCCACTGGCCCACCAGTTGGCCGGGTTGCAGCAGGCCGGTGTAGACCTGGCGGTGTTCCTGCCGCAGATGGGCCGGATAACCGCCGGGGCCCATCAGACCGTTGCTCCGCGAACATCGCGCGGACGAAGGCGGAGGGCACCGACCGGTGGGTCGACCAAGGCGCTGGAGGCAGCGCTGGAACATGCTCCGAAGGAGCCCTCCGCGACGGACCGGGCACTGGCCGGGATCACCGACAACTCCGGACCGCTGGACAAGCGCGAAGACTTCGAAGGGGAATGGTAAATGGCTGCGATTGTGTATTTCCGGAAAATCTCGGAGACCGAGGAGCTCGTGGAGTACGAATTCGGTGACGACCCCGACAACTTTGAGCGGCGATTGACCATGGACAAGGCGTCCTGCACCTCGACGGTCCAGGACGCGCAGATCGACTATACGTTCCTGAAAGCCTCGCGGAAGCTCAACGCGCTGTACACGGAGCGGGGTGTGTGGCCGGAGCGGGGGATGAGCGTGAGCTGACCATGGATTGCAGGCGACCTCGTATTTCCCGTCGTTGACCGCTCTAAGAGGGTGTCTCACGTGGCAAGTTTCGCGAGCTTCTTGTAGCAGGTCAGGGCGGCGGCCAGGCCGAGGAACGCGAGGAAGTGCGAGCCCTTTCGTTCGTATCGGACGGTGAGGCGGCGGTAGCCGAAGAGCCAGGCGATCGACCGTTCGATCTTCCAGCGGTGCCGACCGAGGCGTTCGCCGGACTCGATGCCGGGCCGCGCGATGCGCGCGACGAGCCCGCGCTCGCGCAGCCAGGCCAGGTGTTCGGCGGAGAAGTACGCCTTGTCCGCGCGGAGTTTGACGGGTCGGCGCCGCCGTGGTCCCCGGCGGGACCGGACGGCGGGTATGCCGCGGATGAGCGGTTTGAGGGCGAGGCTGTCGTGCATGTTCGCGCCGGACACGGCGACGGCGAGCGGGATGCCCTGGGCATCGGACAGCACGTGCGGCTTGCTGCCCTTCTTGCCGCGATCGACCGGGTTCGGCCCGGTCAGCGATCCCCCCTTTCGGCGCGAACGGAGGCCGCGTCGACGATCGCCGAGGTCCAGACCACCTCGCCCCGGGTCCCGAGTTCGTCCAGCACCCGCCCGGTGCAGCCGACGCCACAGGCCGGCCTCGGTCCATACCGTGAAGCGGCGATGCGCGGTGGCGGGCGACGTGCCGAACGTCGGCGGCAGATGCCGCCAGGCACAGCCGCTGGTCAGCGCGTACACCACTGCCGTGAACACGGCCGCTCGTCACACTAAGAAGCCATCTCATTTGGATGATTGGGTAGGCTGTCGGTTGTGGCGGGGATTGTTGAGCGGCTGGTGCCGGATGAGTTGTGGGAGCTGTTCCAACGGGTGGTGCCGGAGGCGCCATCGCGGCCTCAGGGCGGTGGCCGACGTCGGCATGGTGACCGTGAAGTCTGGCCGCGATCGTCTTCGTCGCCACCTCGGGTTGTACCTGGCAGCAGCTGCCTGCGGCATCGTTCGGGCCGTCGGGGGCGACAGCCCACCGACG
>NZ_JBVIFS010000025.1:27118-102233 GCF_055571215.1 Streptomyces sp. NPDC030995 | reverse complement strand
GCAGCCATCTGGCACAACCGGGCCAGCGGAACACCGCTGACCAGGTCATTAATCGCCTACGACCACTGACCAAGACTTCGGACTTAATCGTCTAGGTGCCCAGGAGGGCCCGGATGGGGTGCCAGAGCTCCTGTGCGCGGTCGGGTGCCCCGCGCCACAGCAGGCCGTCCGGGTGGTGCAGGACGGCCGTGACCTCGTCCGGCGTCGGCGGCTGCGCGTTGCCGCGCAGGTACACCGCCCGCATCCCGAGGTTCCGCAGCCTGGTCAGGGCGCGGGCCCGGTTCACGGCGTGCACCAGCACGCGGACATTTCCACACTCTCCGGACGGCCGCGGCAGTGTGAGCGCGACCACCACACTGCCGCCCGGCAACCTGACGAAACCTCCACCTGGCATGGCTGTCATCTCCCCCGTCAATAAGAAACTCGTACCGCGCATCTAAACGCGATCGGCCGCCGCCCGCTAGAGGGCGACGGCCGATCATGCTTTGACCTGCGGTTTTACCGAATTACTTCGAGGAGGGGCCAACCTCGACGGTCATGACTTCACCGTCGTAGGTCTCCTTCAGGATCTTGATCTTGGTGTTGGTGTCAGTGACCTTCACCGATCCGGTCGGGTTCTCGTCGTAGTAGTACGTGCCCTTGCGGTCGTCGAAGACCAGCTGGGCGGCCTTCGGCTTGAGGAAGAGCTCCTCGCCGTTCTTGTGCAGGGTGACCGAGTCCGTCTTGTACGCGCTGAACGTGGCGTCGTACGGCTGGATCTTGTTGCGCAGCAGGGTGCCGTCCGCCCACTTCATGGGCTTGGCGTTGGCGTCGATCGGAAGGATCAGACCCTGGCCCGGGTGCTGGCTGGTGTTGTTGTCCTTCTGGGAGGTGTCCCACTGCCAGATCAGCAGACCGTCCTGGTACGCGTAGTGCTCGACCCAGTCCGGACGGGTGTTGCCGAAGCCGAAGTTGTACGGGCCGACCTTGAGGGTCTTGTCGTACGAGACGTAGCGGCGGTTCTCGGCCAGGTAGTACTGCGCGTACTCCTTGGTGAAGTTGGCGCCGATGCGGGAGAAGCCCTTGCCGGTCCAGCCGTTGTCGCCGTTCTCGGCGCCGTCGGTGAACAGCGCGGAGCCGTCCGCGGTGAGGGTGACGGCGTCGGCGGTGAAGCCCTTGCCGCCCGCGCCGCCGTCCGTCTGGTAGCGGAAGCGGAGGTCGATCTTCTTGCCCGCGTAGGCGTCGAGCGGGAAGTTCAGGTTCTTCCAGGACTCCGAGACACCGGTCAGCGACGGGCTGCCGGAGGCGTCGGCCGGGATGGCCGTGCCGTCGGCGGTGCCGGCGAGAGCGGTCCAGTTGGCGCCGCCGTCCGTGGACACCTCGGTGTAGAGGTAGTCGTAGTCGGCCTCGATGTCCCACCAGCCCTTGAGGGACAGCGCGGCGGACTTCTTGCCCGTCAGGTCGACCGACCGGGTCAGGGTGTTCTTGAGGTCGTCACCCATGTTGCTCCACCACTGGGTGGCACCCTCGGCGGGAGCAACGACGTCGGTCTTGACCTGCTTCTTCGGCAGCTCGACGACCAGCGCCTGCTTGTCCTTGGTGTTGAACTCCGAAACGCCCAGCTTGTGGGTGGACTTCGTCGCGGCCTTGGCCGTGTCGTAGTTCAGCCAGCCCAGCTGGAGCTTGTCCCAGGCGGTCATGTCGCCCGGGAGGTCGCCTATGGAGTCCTTGCCGGTGCCGAGCCAGGAGCCGGCCGACATCAGGGACCAGAAGCCGACCGAGTTGTCGCCGCCACCGGAGGTGTCGTAGAGGTCCGGCAGGCCGAGGTCGTGGCCGTACTCGTGCGCGAAGACGCCGAGGCCGCCGTTCTCGGGCTGCATCGTGTAGTCGCCGACCCAGATGCCGGAGTTGCCGATCTCGGTGCCGCCGGCCTTGTTGTTCGCCGGGCCGGTCTTGCCCACGTTGGTGCCGTAGGCGTACCAGCGGTGCGCCCACAGCGCGGTCGTGCCCTGCACGCCGCCGCCGGCCGACTCGTCCTCGCCCGCGTGGACGATCTGGAAGTGGTCGATGTAGCCGTCGGGCTCGTTGAAGTTGCCGTCGCCGTCGAAGTCGTTGCGGTCCCACTGGTCGTACTGGGCCAGCTGCGCCTTGATCTGCGCGTCGGTCTTCCCGGCCTTCTTCTGGGCCTCCGTCCACGCGGTGACGCCGTCACGGACGGTGTCCCACACGTTGGAGCAGTTGGTCTGGCCGCAGTAGTTGGAGCCGTAACGACCCTCGTTGTACGGAACCTTGACCCAGTCGGCGACCTCGCCCTCGACCGAGTAACGGCCCGAGGAGGTCTTCTCGTAGTACGTCTTCAGGGAGTCCTTGCCCTCGCCGGAGGCGAAGTACAGGTCCTGGAAGTACTCGCGGCTGAAGTCCTTGCGCCAGGCGGTGCTGTTGTCCTTGGCGCGGTCCGGCTCGGCGATCGTGTTGTGCAGCGGACCGGGGGTACCGCCGTACTTCGGAACGGCCGGCTTGGGGCCGGGGCCGTCCGGGTCGAACATGGTCGTGTTGTCGACCTGGTCGCCGAACTCGACGAGGATCGTGAAGATCTTGTCGGTCTTCTCGCGGCCGAGCTCGACGTACTTCTTGTCGTCGAGCTTGACGACCTTGGAGCCGTCGCGCTGCTCGACGTTCTTCTTGCCCTGCAGGACCTGGTCCAGAGCGGCCTTGCGCTGCGCGGCCTGCTGCTCGCTGAACGGGCCCTTCAGGTCGTGCTCGACCACCTTGGAAGGCGCGGTCGGGTCCTGCCGGTCGGCCACGGGGGCGTTGGAGCCCTTGCCGTCGGCCTGGGCGGCGGTAACGGTGAAGAAGGTTGCACTGGTCGCGCACGCGGCCATGGTCACGGTGACGGCGGCAGCACGAATCGCACGCCGTCTGGCGGAGTTGCTGGTCACTTGATGTCGTTCCCCTCCCGCGGCCGCAACGTAGGTCGGAACTTCTCCATAGGAGCGGGGGGTTCCGCGCGGCGCGCGTCTCAAGTGACGACATTTGACCGGAGAGACGCAAGAAAAGACAGACCTTGACTTGACCCTTACAACTGCACTATGCGGTCAGGCAGTTCCGCTATCCGGACGTTCCGCAGCCATATGGGGCGAAGGGAGCTTCCCGACCCCGCGCGAGGTCCGTCCCGTCCGCTTTCTCCCCCTCCGCATGGCGCGGAAAATGACCCTGTGCGCCCCCCATGCTCCGGCACCGTGTGTTAGGTCACGCTTACCGGCGGTTCCGCTCGGGCATCTCCCGTCATAGAGTCACTTGACGCGCGACCTAGTTGAGCCGACTCCCCCTCCCCTCCCTGAGGACGGATATCGCCATGCCGCGTCCGACTGCCGCACAGCTCGCTTACGGGTCCGCCACGGTCATCGTGTCGACGATCGCCATGCTGCTGCTCTCGCAGACGAGCACGGGGCTGGGGGTCGCGGTCATCTCCGCCGCCGCGCTCGCCCTGGGTCTGCTCGTCGCCCTCACCGTGCCCGCCCCCAAGCGCCGCGGCCGCCACGCGGCCCGTGCGGACGCGAAGCCGGCCGCCAGCACCACCACCGCCCGGGTTCCCGATCCCCGGCCGGCCGAGGCCGAACACCCCGTCCACCACTGAGCCTTCGCCCGATGCGGGCGGGCCCGCGAGCCCTCTGCGGGCGATCCGCGGGCGGCGCACAACGCGGCGCGGACGGCCTCCCCGTGGGGACGGCCGCCCGCGCTCTGCGCTGCGTACCCGCTATGTGGTGGCCTGGACCACCACCGTCTTGGCGACCTTGTCGTGCAGGCCCTGCTTGTAGGGCTTGTCGACGAGGATCGAGACGACCAGCGCGATCGGCCACAGGCAGAAGCAGCAGATCAGCGTCGGGAGCCAGAGCACGGCGGCGCGGCTCAGGGCCGCGTTGGAGTTCGGCACGCTGCCGTCGTTGAGCATCGCGACGCGCAGGCCCATCGCCCTCTTGCCGACCGTCTGGCCGTTCTTCTTGGTGAACCACCAGTCGTAGCCGAGGTACGCGGCGATCGAGATCAGGGTCATGATCAGGCCGCTGCCGCTGTAGGAGCGGGTGATGACCTCGCTGACGTCCTCGCCCCGGTTCGTCTCGACCACGTACCGGTTCGTCCCGAAGGCCAGCTGGATGAGGAACAGCGGGACGGCGACGATCAGTACGTCGATGATGCGCGCGGCGAGCCGCTTGCCGAAGTCGGCGAGCGGGGGCATCCCGGCGAGCGGATCGGGCATGCCGTAGCCGCCGGCGCCGCCGTAGGGGTCGCCTCCACCGCCGTACGGGGGCGGCGGGGGCGGGAATCCCCCGCCGCCGCCCGCGCCGCCGGGAGGCGGGGGGCCACCGCTGCCGGGGGGCGGCGAGTCGTACGGCGAACCGCCCGACGGAGGTGTCGGTTCCTGGGGCTTCTTGAGGAACGGGTCTTCCTCCGGCGGCTCGCCCGGCGGCGGCTGGTCGGTACTCATGGCCCGAGTCGAACCCGGCTCCGGTGACCCCGCAACGGGACCGCGTCCATCCGGGGGAGGGACGCGTCCGGGGGCCTGCGAGCGCGCTAGCGGGCCACGTACGTCTTGGCCGCCTTGTCGTGCCAGGCCTGGCGCCGCGGGCGGTCCACGAGGCACCAGAGGCTGCCGGGGAGGCCGAGGAGCGCGTACACCAGCCAGCGGCGCAGGGCCGCGCCGAAGGTGGGCGGGCGGAGGGTGGCGGTGGCCAGCACGCGGACGCCGAGCAGTTTCTTGCCTGGGGTGCGGCCCCAACGGGCCGTGGGCAGCGCCTCGTACAGGATCCCGAAGAGGAGGACCGCGCCGAGGACCAGGCCCAGCCGGCCGGCGATGGTCCCGTCGAGCAGCCAGACGGTGGTGCTGTGGCCGCTCGCCCGGGCGGCGTCCACCTTGGCCCGGAGGTGGGCGGTGGCCCCGGGGACGAGGGGCAGCGCGACCGCCGCCGCGACGGCGCCGAGGACGAGCGAGTCCAGGGCGCGGGCCACGGCTCTGCGCGTCAGCCCGGCGGGGCGGGCGGCCCGTTCGGCCATCCGCTCGAAGACGGCACGGGGCGTACTGGTGCCGGCCGGGCGGGTGCCGGAGCTCCCCGGGCGGTCCTCCTCGGACCCGCGCGGCTCCCAGCCCGTGGACCGGGGCTCCGCCGGGGCGGCCGCCTCGGCGCGCGGCACTTTGGGGCGCACTCCCGCGGGCCGGGGCTCCCACACCTCGCGCCGGGGTGCCTCGGCGGGCTGCGCGGTGCCGGGCCGGGGGGCCGTGGGGAGCTGGGCCTCCGGGACCGGACCGGCGGGGGCCTCGGGCCGGGCGGGCGCCGGGGCGACGGCCGCCGCCTCGGGCCAGGAGGTCGTGACTCCGGATGCGCCGGGCCCGCCGGCTCCGGGGGCTTCGGGCCACGCCTGGGCCGGCGCGGGGGCCGAAGCCCGCACCGGGGCCGGAGCCGGCGCGTAGGCCTGGACCTGGGCCTGCGCGTGGGCCTGAGCCTGCGCGTGGGCCTGGGCCTGCGCGTGGGCCTGGGCCTGCGCGTGGGCCTGGGCCTGCGCGTGGGCCTGGGCCTGGGCGGCCGGGGAGCGCGCCGACAGGATCCCCGCCGAGGCGCCCTGGGCGGGGAGCCGCGCGGGCGCCGCGGCAGCGGCCGTACGGGCCAGGGAGATCCCCGGCCGGGCGGGCGCCTGCCCGGCCTCGGGCTCCGGCGGGCTGCCCCACGAGACCCGGTGGTCGCGCGGCCCGCCGAAGCCGGCCTGGTGCACGGGGTCGGCCTGCCACGCCACGGGCTCGACGACCGGTTCGGGCGCGGCGACGCGCTCCGGCTCCCGGACGCGCACCGGTTCCCGTACGGGCTCGGGTTCCCGTACGCGCTCCGGCTCCCGTACGGGCGCCCGTTCTGGTTCGGGCTCGGGCAGCGCCTCGGTCACGGAGGTCTCGTCCAGGAACACCGGCCCCGTCTCGTGGGCGGGGGCCGGGCGACTCGTACCCGGAACCCAGGCCGCACCGTTCCAGTACCGGATGTACCCGGGGATGGACGGATCGGGGTAGTAGCCCTCGCGGGCCGCGTGCTCGCCGTCACCAGGGGAGGCCGTCAATGTCCCCAACTCCGATCGTGGCTTGAGGCTTGTGCAAGGGAGGACCATAGCCAAGAACCGCCCCCCGACAGGTCCGGTAACGGGAGAATCCAAGCGATTGAGCGAATGCCGCTCCTTACGCCTCCCTACGACGTTTTTCGGCCAGTGAAAAGATTTCCGCCAATCTCCGGTTCGGCGCCCGAAGTCGCGTCATACCCGGGCACACCGGCGCTCTCTCCGGGTGTGGGGTGCCATCCGGCCCCACGCACCGAACCCGAAGCGAGGCCGTCATGCTCCACCCCGTCATCGAGCGCGAGCTGGAACTCAAGCTGGTCCTGTCCCCCGAGCGCAGCATCCCCGTCCCCGCGCGGCTCCTCTACCTCACGGACGACCCGTACGCGGTCCACATCACCTTCCACACCGGCTCCAACACCCCCGTCAACTGGACCTTCGCCCGCGAGCTGCTCGTCGAGGGGGTGTTCCGCCCGTGCGGCCACGGCGACGTGCGGATCTGGCCCACGAAGGTCGACAACAAGGCCGTGCTCTGCATGGCGCTCAGCTCCCCCGACGGCGACGCCCTCCTGGAGGCCCCCGCCGCCTCCGTCTCCGCCTGGCTGGAGCGCACCCTGCGCGTCGTGCCGCCCGGCACCGAGGCCGAGCGGCTCGGCCTCGACGCGGCGCTGGCCGAGCTGCTCACCCCGACCCCGGCCGACGACCTGTGGCTGCGCGACCCGTGGCCGTCGGACGAGTCCGCGGACGGGGACCTGTGACGCAGGACGGGCAGAACGCGCACGGGAAGGGCGAGCAGAACGGGCAGGGCGGGCAGGACGGGCAGGACGGCGTACGGTCAGAAGAGCTTGCCCGGGTTGAGCAGTCCCAGCGGGTCGAAGGCGTGCTTGACGGCGCGCTGCATCTCCAGTCCCACCGGGCCCAGTTCGCGGGCCAGCCACTCCTTCTTCAGCACGCCGACCCCGTGCTCGCCGGTGATGGTCCCGCCGAGCGACAGCCCCAGCGCCATGATCTCGCCGAAGGACTCGCGGGCCCGCCGCGTCTCGTCCTCGTCCGCGGGATCGAAGCAGACGATCGGGTGGGTGTTGCCGTCGCCCGCGTGCGCGCAGACCCCGATGAGCAGGTCGTGCGCGCGGGCGATGGCGGCCGTCCCGTCCAGCATCTCGGCGAGCCGCGAACGCGGTACGCAGACGTCGTCGATCATCGTCGCGGGCCTCAGCGCCTCCAGCGCGGGGAAGGACATCCGGCGGGCCTGGAGCAGGAGTTCCGACTCCGCCTCGTCCTCGGCGGGCACGACGGCGGTGGCTCCGGCGGCCGTGCACAGCTCCCCCACGGCCGCGAGGTCCTCGGGGGCGTGCGGGGTGTCGAAGGCGGCGAGCAGCAGCGCCTCGGTGGCCTCCGGCAGGCCCATCTTGCCCAGCGCGTTGACGGCCCGGACGGTCGTACGGTCCATCAGCTCCAGCAGCGAGGGGGTCAGTCCGGCCTCCATGACGGAGCAGACGGCCCGGCAGGCGGCCGCGACCGAGGGGAACTCGGCGGCCAGCGCCAGCTGCCGGGGCGGCGCGGGCCGCAGGGCGAGGACGGCCTGGACCACCACGCCGAGGCTGCCCTCGGAGCCCACGAACAGCCGGGTGAGGTCGTATCCGGCGACGCCCTTGGCGGTGCGCCGGCCGGTGCGCAGCAGCCGCCCGTCGGCCAGGACCACGTCGAGGCCGAGCACGTACTCGGCGGTGACGCCGTACTTCACGCAGCACAGGCCCCCGGACGCGGTCCCGATGTTGCCGCCGATGGTGCACTGCTCCCAGCTGGAGGGGTCCGGCGGGTAGTACAGGCCCTGTTCGGCGACGGCCCGCGAGAGCACGGCGTTGACCACGCCCGGTTCGACGACGGCGATCCGGTCGACGCTGTTGATCTCCAGGATCCGGTCCATCTTCACCAGGGACAGCACGATGCAGCCGTCGGAGGCGTTGGCGGCGCCCGACAGGCCCGTACGGGCGCCCTGCGGGACGACGGGGATCCGTAGGGCGGTGGCGGTGCGCATGACGTGCTGGACCTGTTCGACGGTCCGGGGCAGGACGACGGCGCCGGGAGTGCCCGCGGCGCAGAAGCTGGCCATGTCGGTGGCGTAGGAGGTGGTCACCTCGGGGTCGGTGACCACGGCCTCGGGCGGAAGCTCTTCGAGAAGGGTCGCTCGCAGACGTGCGAAGAGATCGTCATCCATGGGACCAGCGTGGCACTCGGGGCCATCGGTGTGAACACGCCCGCGCCCCTCTTCGGACACCTCGGCGAGCTCTTCATATTGACGCACAGTGACCCCATGGACCGTATCGACGAGGAATCGCAGACGCCGGCGCCGCCCGTGACCTTCACCGGCCGCAAGACGCTCGTGGCCGCCGCGGTCGCCGTGGTCCTGATCGCCGGGGCCCTGCTGATCCGGCCGGCCCGCACCGGCGACGACGCCCGCCCGCCGGGGCCGAGCGAACGGGCCGCGTCCGCGGTCGGCATGGGCGCGCCCGCGGCGGCGGTGGACCTGACGGCGCTGGTGGCGGACCGGGAGAAGTGGCTCGCCAAGCACGCGGACGACGACGCCTCCTGGGCGGTCCTCGGCGCCGCCTACCTGGAACAGGCGCGGCGCACGGCCGACTCGGGCTGGTTCCCGAAGGCGGAGAAGGCGCTGAAGCGCTCGCTGGAGGTCCGCCCGGCCGAGAAGGGCAACTTCGACGCGATGACGGGCATGGGCGCACTGGCCAACGCCCGGCGGGACTTCACGACCGCGAAGAAGTGGGGCGAGCTGGTACGGGCGCAGGCGCCGCGGCGGTGGACGGCGTACCCGGTGCTCGTGGACGCCTACACCGGGCTCGGCGACTACAAGGGCGCCCAGAAGGCGATGGAGCTGCTGCTGGAGCTGCGGCCGGGCCTGGCGGCGTACGTCAGGGCCTCGCAGGTCTACCACGACCGCGGCTGGCGCGAGGACGCGGTGGTGGCGATGGAGCAGGCGGCGGGCGCGGCGAAGACCCCGCCGGAGAAGGCCTACGCGCTGTTCCGCCTCGGGGAGCTGTCGTGGGAGCGCGGAGACGCCCAGGAGGCCCTGCGGCAGTACGAGGGCGCGCTGCGCACGGATCCGGCGCACGCGCAGGCACTCGGCGGCCGTGCGCGCGCGCTGGCCGCGCTGGGGCGCGGCGGGGAGGCCGTCCGGGACTACCGGCTGGCGCTGGGGCGGGCCCCGGTGCCGCAGCTGGCGAGGGAGCTGGCCGAGCTGCTGGAGTCGCTGGGGCGGAATCAGGAGGCGCGCGAGCAGTACGACATGCTGGGCGCGCTCACGGCCCGGGACGGCACGAACGGCGTCGACGAGGACGTGGTCCTGGGCCTGTACGAGGCCGACCACGGCGATCCGCAGGCGGCGGTGCGGCGGCTGTCGGAGGAGTGGTCGCGGCACAAGAGCGTGCAGGTCGCGGACGCGCTGGGATGGGCGCTGCACAAGGCGGGCGAGGACACGGCGGCGCTGGAGTACGCGAAGAAGGCCACGGAACAGGGCCTGCGCAGCGCCGAGTTCTCGTACCACCGGGCGATGATCGAGCGCGGCCTGGGCGACGAGGCGGCGACCCGTCGCCACCTCCAGGAGGCCATGCGGACGAACCCGTACTTCTCGCCGCTGCTGGGGCCGCTGGCGAAGGAGGCCCTGGCGTCGATCGGCCAGCCGCCACCGGGCGGCCCGGAAAACCTCCGCCCGACCACTCCGTGGGTCGAACCGGACCTCCCGAAGCCGAACGCCAAACCGAAGCCGTCCCCGTCCCCGTCCTCATCCTCGTCCACCAACTGACCGAGCCGCGGCCCTCCCCTCGCGGGGCCGCGACTTTCAGCCTCGCCGGCACACTTCAGCCCGCCGGGCACCATCCGGCCCGGCCAGGCACACTTCAGCCCCGCCGGGCACCATCCAGCCCCGCCGGCGTTTGAGGCGCTCTTTCAGCCCCGCCGGCGTTTGAGGCGCGGGGGTCCGGGGGCAGCGCCCCCGGCAACGGCGCCGCACCGGGCACCGGCACAGGCGCCGGCACGGCCGAACCCCCCGGCGGCAGCCAGGGGGCCCGGGCACAGCCAGCCAGCAACCTACAGGTTGCCGCGCTTCTCCTGCTCCCGCTCAATGGCTTCGAACAGCGCCTTGAAGTTGCCCTTGCCGAAGCCCATCGACCCGTGCCGCTCGATGATCTCGAAGAAGACGGTCGGGCGGTCCTGCACCGGCTTGGTGAAGATCTGCAGCAGGTAGCCGTCCTCGTCGCGGTCGGCCAGGATCTTCAGCTCGCGCAGCTCGTCGATCGGCACGCGGGTGTCGCCGACCCACTCGCCGAGCGTGTCGTAGTACGTGTCCGGGACGCTGAGGAACTCGACGCCCGCCGCGCGCATGGTGCGCACGGTCGAGACGATGTCGTTCGAGGCGAGCGCGATGTGCTGGACGCCGGGCCCGTTGTAGAACTCCAGGTACTCGTCGATCTGCGACTTCTTCTTCGCGATCGCCGGCTCGTTGATCGGGAACTTGACCTTCTTGGTGCCGTCCGCGACCACCTTGGACATCAGCGCCGAGTACTCGGTCGCGATGTCGTCGCCCACGAACTCCTTCATGTTCGTGAAGCCCATGACCTTGTTGTAGAAGGCGACCCACTCGTTCATGCGGCCGAGCTCGACGTTGCCGACGCAGTGGTCGATCGCCTGGAAGGTCCGCTTGGCCGGGGGCGCGACCATCGGCTCGACGGCCGCGAAGCCCGGCAGGTAGGGGCCGGTGTAGTCGCCGCGCTCGACGAGGGTGTGGCGCGTCTGGCCGTAGGTCGCGATGGCGGCCAGTACGACGGTGCCGTGCTCGTCCTTGACCTCGTACGGCTCGTCCAGCCCGCGCGCGCCCTGCTCGACGGCGTACGCGTACGCCGCGCGGACGTCCGGGACCTCGATGGCGAGGTCAATCACGCCGTCGCCGTGCTCGGCGACGTGCTCGGCGAGGAAGCGGCCGTGGTCCGTGGTCGGCTTGATGACCGAGGTGAGGACGAAGCGGGCGGCGCCGTTGGTCAGGACGTAGCTGGCGGTCTCGCGGCTGCCGTTCTCCGGTCCGGAGTAGGCCACGAGCTTCATGCCGAAGGCGGAGTAGTAGTGCGCGGCCTGCTTGGCGTTGCCCACGGCGAAGACGACCGCGTCCATGCCCTTCACCGGGAAGGGGTCGGCCTCACGCGCGGTGTGCGGGGTGGTGTCGAGGGTCTCAGTCATGAGCGCAGAGTCCCGCCGATCCACAAGCTGCGCAATAGTTTCTTATTTGGCTATACAAAGTGCCCAGTATGGCCGCAGGATGGTTGAAACATCTGTGCACTATGACCACCCTCGCGTACGGGTGGGCGGCGGGAGGCGTCCATGGGCATCGACGAACTCGACGGCCGGCTCATCGTCCTGCTCGCCCGCGAGCCGCGGATCGGCGTCCTGGAGGCCTCGCGCCGCCTCGGCGTGGCCCGCGGGACCGTGCAGGCCCGTCTCGACCGGCTCCAGTCGAACGGGGTCATCCGCGGCTTCGGCCCGCAGGTCGACCCGACGGCCCTCGGCTATCCGGTGACCGCCTTCGCCACGCTGGAGATCAAGCAGGGCCAAGGGGCCGACGTACGGGCCCACTTGGACGGCGTGCCGGAGGTGCTGGAGCTGCACACCACCACGGGGCACGGGGACATGCTGTGCCGCCTCGTGGCCCGGTCCAACGCCGACCTCCAGCGGGTGATCGACCGCGTGGTCGGCTTCGAGGGGATCGTGCGGGCCTCGACGGCGATCGTGATGGAGAACCCCGTACCGCTGCGGATCATCCCCCTGGTCGAGCAGGCGGCCGAGGACGACGACCGCCGCTGAGCCCGGTCAGCAGGACGGGGCGGCCTCGCCGCGGTTCAGCGCGCGCAGTGCGTCCACCGCGTCCGTGAGCGAGGTGACGGGGACCAGCCGCAGCCCCTCGGGCAGCTCCGACCGGGCGTCCGAGCACTCGGCCTCCGGTACGAGGAACACGCTCGCCCCGTCCCGCCGCGCTGCCTGGGTCTTCAGGGCCACCCCGCCGACAGCGCCGACCTTGCCGTCGGCGGTGATGGTGCCCGTACCGGCGATGGTGCGCCCGCCGGTGAGGTCGCCGCCGCTGCCGTCGCCGTCGAGCTTGTCGACGATGCCGAGGGAGAAGAGGAGCCCGGCGCTGGGGCCGCCGACGTCGGCGAGGTTGAGCTCGACCTTGACGTCCTTGGGGTCCTTGTGGAGGTAGCCGAGGGCGGCATCGGCGGCGGCCGACTGCGACTTGGCCATTTCCTCCAGATTGTGCTTCTCGATCTCCTCGTCGCTACCGCCCGAGGAGTAGACGGCCTCCTTGGGCATGACCGCCTGATCGGTCTTGAACCAGTAGCCGACGAGCTCGTGCAGCCGCATGGTCGAGGACGGACCGGTGGCCCGGATGGTGGTCATGCGCAATTCGCCCTTGGTCTCCCGGACCGGGGCCCCGGCGACGGTGATGACGGGCTTGCCCTTGTCGGACCCCAGCACGTCGGCCGTGAGCCCGGGAATGGCGACGACGAAGGGCAGCGGCGCAAAGGCCGCGGCGGCGAACAACCCCACCACGGGCACGGCACAGACACCCAGGGCAACGGGACGCGACAGACGCACGAGACGAGAGATCACCCGCCCAATCTATCCACCCACCCGCTCCGGCCGACGTCGGCAGCCCCATCCAGCCCCGCCGACCCCATCCAGCCCGCCCGGCCCCATCCAGCCCCGCCGGCGTTTGAGGCGCGGGGGTCCGGGGCAGAGCCCCGCTCTTCCAGCCCCGCCGGCGTTTGAGGCGCGGGGGCCCGGGGCAGAGCCCCGCTCTTCCAGCCCCGCCGGCGTTTGAGGCGCGGGGGCCCGGGGCAGCGCCCCCGGCAACGGCGCCGCACCCGGCACCGCACCGCGACCGGCACAAACACCGGCACGGACACCCGCACGGACCCCGCCAAGCCCGCGGCCTAGCGAAGCGCGTCGGCCACCTCCCGCGCCGCGTCCACCACCCTCGGCCCCACCCGCTCCGGCACGGCGTCGGCCAGCATCACCACGCCGACGCTGCCCTCCAGGCCGGTGATGCCCACCAGCGGTGCCGCAGCCCCACTGGCGCCCGCTTCGAGCTCGCCGTGCGTCAGCGTGTACCCGGGCTCGATGAGCGAGCCCTGACGCGCGGCCAGGATGGCCCGCCCGGCGGCTCCGCGGTCCAGCGGGTGGCGGAAGCCGGCCCGGTAGGCCACGTGGTAGTCCGTCCAGGTCGGCTCCACGACGGCGACGGCGAGCGCCTCGGTGCCGTCGACGAGGGTCAGGTGCGCGGTGGCGCCTATGTCCTCGGCGAGGGACCGCAGCGCGGGCAGGGCCGCCTCGCGGACGAGCGGGTGCACCTGTCGGCCCAGCCGCAGCACGCCTAGACCGACGCGGGCCCGGCCGCCGAGGTCACGGCGGACCAGGGCGTGCTGTTCGAGGGTGGCGAGGAGCCGGTAGACCACGGTGCGGTTCACACCGAGGCGGTTGGAGAGCTCGGTGACGGTCAGACCGTGGTCGGTGTCGGCGAGCAGTTTGAGGACTCTGAGTCCTCTGTCGAGAGTCTGGGAGGTTTCCGCGGTCACGACGCCTCTCCCTCTTTCGGTGAGCGGCGGTGACTCTCGGGGTGGCACGCCGCCGGTCCCGCGGCGGCGCACGGAGAGGCCGCCGGTAGCGGCCATGGCACCGGCTGCGCTCCCGCGGCGGCGCTGCCACGGTGCGTTCGATGCGGGGACAGTAGCGAGCAGGTCCGCTCAGCGGAAGAGCTCGTCCAGAATCCGGGCGCCTACTACCTGTTTATGCCGGTTCCTGACCGCACCCGGTGTCATTTCGTGACCTCAATTCACACAGGAGCTCTTTACCGCCTCATTACTCTGATCATGTTCAAAACGATGGTCATTTCGGCCCGGGGGGGATGCGCCCACGCGCACCTGGGGCCAACGGAGGGGAAGCAGCACGCATGAAGCTCAAGCGCATCGCCATCGTGGCCGCGGCCGCGGTGGTCGGTCCGACGGTCCTGATGGCCACGCCCGCGATGGCCGACGAGGTCCGCAACCCGGCGGTCACCACCCCGGACGCGGCCCCCAAGGACGACACGGCGCCGGCGACCGGAGAGACCCCCGAGGCGCCGAAGCCGGAGTCCGGTCAGCAGACCCCGGCCCCCGCCCCGGCCCCGACCCCGGCCCCCGAGACGCAGACCCCCGTCGAGGCCGCGAAGCCGGCCGAGCCCTCCGGGACGGCCGGCAAGACGGACGAGAAGGTCGCCGCCCAGGGCCCGAAGATGACGCTGAACGGCCTCCCCGCCGGGTTCAAGTCGGGCGCCGACTGGAGCGAGTTCTCCCTGCACGTGGACAACTCGGGCCGCGAGGCCGTCGACGACTACTCGCTCGAACTGGTCCTCTGGACGCTCGACACCTTCGCGTGGGAGGCGGACGACATCCAGACGGAGATCTACGCGCCCGACTCCAAGGGCACCTGGGGCTGGCACAAGGTGCAGGCGGACGGATCCGAGGAGGTGTACTCCTTCGGGCTCGCGGACGTCGATGTCGAAAAGAACGAGGTCTTCGACCTCAAGCTTCGGATGAAGTTCGCCAAGGACACTCCGCCCTCCCGCTTCTCCCTGTCCACGACCGCCGAGGGCGGCACCGCGGACCGTGTCCGGTACGAGTCCAAGGTCACCGGTCCGGAGAAGGAGGAGCGTGAGGGCCCGGCCGTGGCTCTGAACGGTCTTCCCGCGGGCGGGTTCACCGCCGGAGGCGCCTGGCAGGAGTTCTCCGTCGGAGTCGACAACTCCGGCAAGGAGAAGATCGACAAGTACGGCTTCGCCGTCTTCTTCTTCAACAACGACGACACCCTCAAGGCCGAGCACCTCGTCATGGAGGTCTGGGACGGCAGCAACTGGGTCCCCGCCCCGAAGGACCCCAACGACCGGATCGCCGGGACGATCGTCGACCGCGCCGTCGGCAAGGACGCGACGTCCGACATCAAACTGCGGGCCAAGTTCACCAAGAACGCGCCCGTCGGCAGGATCTTCGTCCTCGTCAACGCGGACGACTACGGCGCCGAGAACATCAGCTCCAAGGTCGCCTTCGCCTACAACTCGCTCAACCCGGCCGGCGGCGGCAACCAGCCCACGCCCGACGGCGGCGGCAGCACCACGCCGATCGTCGACGGGAACGGGAACGGCAACGCCAACGGCACGGCCCCCACGACCAGTGGCCAGCTCGCCGAGACGGGCACCGACGCGGCCACCAGCTGGGCCCTAGGCGGCGCCGGGATCGCGCTCGCCATGGGTGCGGCGCTCGTCGCCGGTACCGGCAAGCGCCGCCGCCCCACCGCGTAGGTCCGTAGCAAGAACAAGGACGGGGCCCGTGCGATTCTCCGCACGGACCCCGTCCCTCGTTCTGTCGTTCTGTCGTTCTGTGTGGACTCACCGCATCCGCGTGGCCCACTCCTGCACCTTCTTGATGCGCTCGCGCAGCTGCCCCGCCGTCGCCTCCGCGCTCGGCGGCCCGCCGCAGACCCGGCGCAGCTCGGTGTGGATCACCCCGTGCGGCTTGCCGCTCTGGTGGACGTACGCGCCCACCATCGTGTTCAGCGACTTCCGCAGCTCCAGCAGCTCCTTGTGCGAGACCACCGGCCGCCGGTCGGCCGGCAGCTCCAGCAGGTCCGCCTCCGCGTCCGGCTTGCGCCGGCTGTGCGCGATCTGCCGCGACTGCCGCTTCTGGAGCAGCATCTGCACCTGGTCCGGCTCCAGCAGCCCGGGGATGCCGAGGTAGTCCTGCTCCTCCTCGCTGCCCGGGTGCGCCTGCATGCCGAACTCGGCGCCGTCGTACAGCACCCGGTCGAAGACCGCGTCGGACTCCAGCGCCTCGAAGGACATCTGCTCGTCCTCGCCGGTGTCCTCGTCCTCCTGCTTGTTCGCCTCGTCCATCTCCTTCTCGGACTCGGCGTACGGATCCTCCTCGCCCTGCTTCTTCGGCTTGTCGAGGACGTGGTCGCGTTCGACCTCCATCTCGCTGGCGAAGCCCAGAAGATAAGGAATGGTCGGCAGGAAGACGGAGGCCGTCTCACCGCGCCTGCGCGAGCGCACGAAGCGTCCGACGGCCTGCGCGAAGAACAGCGGGGTCGAGATCGTCGTGGCGTACACGCCCACCGCGAGGCGCGGTACGTCGACGCCCTCGGACACCATCCGGACCGCGACCATCCAGCGGCTGCCGTCCGCGCTGAACTCGTCGATCCGCTTCGACGCGCCGGTGTCGTCGGAGAGCACCACGGTCGCCTTGCTGCCGGTGATCTCCCGCAGCAGCTTGGCGTAGGCGCGCGCCGAGTCCTGGTCGGAGGCGATGACGAGGCCGCCCGCGTCCGGGATGCCCTTCCTGACCTCGGTCAGCCGCTGGTCGGCGGCGCGCAGCACGTTCGGCATCCAGTCGCCGCGCGGGTCCAGCGCCGTGCGCCAGGCCTGCGAGATGGCGTCCTTGGTCATCGGCTCGCCGAGCCGCGCGGCGATCTCGTCGCCCGCCTTCGTCCGCCAGCGCATGTTGCCGCTGTAGGAGAGGAAGATGACGGGCCGGACGACGCCGTCGCCGAGCGCGTTCCCGTAGCCGTAGGTGTAGTCGGCGGACGAGCGCCGGATCCCGTCGTTCCCCTCTTCGTAGGTCACGAAGGGAATGGGATTGGTGTCCGACCGGAAGGGCGTACCGGTCAGGGCCAGGCGCCGGGTCGCCGGGTCGAAGGCCTCCAGGCAGGCCTCGCCCCAGGACTTCGAGTCGCCGGCGTGGTGGATCTCGTCGAGGATCACCAGGGTCTTGCGCTGCTCGCAGCGGTTGCGGTGCAGCATCGGCCGTACGCCGACACCGGCGTAGGTGACGGCGACCCCGTGGTAGTCCTTGCTGAGCGGCCCGGCGGAGTATTCGGGATCGAGCCGGATGCCTATCCGCGCGGCCGCCTCCGCCCACTGCTTCTTCAGGTGCTCGGTCGGCGCGACCACGGTCACCTGCTGCACGACGTGGTGGTGCAGCAGCCAGGAGGCGAGGGTCAGCGCGAAGGTGGTCTTACCCGCGCCGGGCGTCGCGACCGCGAGGAAGTCCCGCGGCTGGGTCTGGATGTAGCGGTCCAGCGCCCCCTGCTGCCAGGCACGCAGCGCGCTGGCGGTGCCCCAGGGAGCACGGCCGGGGAAGGCGGGTGAGAGGTGGTGGGAGGCGGTAGTAGTCACGGTCTCCGGTTCGTGCTCTCGGCGTATCTGGTACGGGTGGCATGCAGTCGTACGTAGGACAACCGGGCCACCTTACCGGGACGGGCCCGCCCCTCGCGGAGGGACAGGCCCGTGACCTCGGGAGGTGCGGTGAGCGTCACATCGCTTCGTGCAGCGCGCGCAGCCGGCGGGCGATCCGCGCGGTGTCCGCCTCGCCTCCCGACGCCACGTCGATGACCAGCGCGTACGCGAGATCCTGGTCGGCGTCGCCGAGATCGACGCCGTTCACGGCGAGGAAGGTGGCGGCGGCGAGCCAGGCGGTGCGCTTGTTGCCGTCGACCAGCGGGTGGTTGGTCGCGATGCCGTGGAGCAGCGCGGCGGCCTGCTCGTACGGATCCTCGTACGCGGGCGTTCCGAACATCCTCGCCCGCGGCCGGTGCACGGCCGACTCCAGCAGCCCGAGGGCCCGCAGCTCGACGGGCTGGTCCTGGGCCAGGCAGGCGTGCCGGGCCAGGTCGAGCACCTCGGCGAGCGTGAGGTGCCGGGTCATTCGCCGGGTCATTCCCCGGGTCATTCGCCGAGCCGCTTCAACAGCCCGGCATGCTGCCCGGCAATCCGCGCGGCGACATCCCCGACCCGCCCCCGCTCGGCCCGCAGATGCGCCCGTACGGCGCCCAGCGCGAGCTCCTCGGGCGGCTGCCCGGTGGCGTCGGCAAGGTCGGCGAGTTCCGCGCGCTCGGCGTCGGAGAGCCCGATGATCAGCTTGTCCATATTCGGAGCCTAGCCACTCCGAACCCACCGCTCCCCACCCTTTTCCGGGGCCCGGGGCGGAGCCCCGGCCGGCAGCCCCACCGGGCCAATTCCAGCCCCGCCGGCGTTTGAGGCGCGGGGTCCGGGGCGGAGCCCCGGCAACGGCGCCGCACCCGTGCCGCGACGCTCGCTCATGCCCCCGCTTCGGGAGCGTGCAGCCGGGTCGCGACCCAGGCCCCCACCAGCGCCACGGCGGCCATCGGGAGGAACACCACCACGAAGGCGGCGGGATGCGAGGCCCCCGCCCCCTCGGCGGCAACGGCATGGCCGGCCCCCACCGCTCCCCCGCCCAGCGCGGCGAACGCGGCGCCCCCACCGGCCAGCAGCACGACATTGGCCAGCGCGTCCGAGATCTGCAGCGCCGCCGAATTGGCTCCCGCCTCCTCCGGCGCCGACAGCTTCAGCAGCAGCACGCTCGTGGAGCCGATGACCAGGCCCATGCCCAGGCAGCCGACCGCCCAGGCCAGCGCCAGCGTCCACACCGGCACCGACTCGATCAGCACGGCCGGCGCGGCCGCGATGGCGACGGCCACCATCACCATCCCGCCCACCATCAGCCGCTCCCGGTACGGGGCCATCCGCCCCTTCGACTGCACCCACGAGCCGCCCGCCCACGTCACCCCGCCCAGCGCGAGCGAGAACCCGGCCAGGGTGGGGCTCAGCCCCCTCTGAGTCACCAGCATCAGCGGTACGAAGCTCTCCGCCGCGATGAACGACCCCGCGGCCACCCCGCGCAGCAGCACCACGGACGGCAGCCCGCGCCGCGCCAGGTACGTGCCGCGCGGCAGCAGCCCCAGCACGGCAGGGACGAGCAGCGCCACACCGGCGGCCCCCGGTACCAGCGACCACCACCTCAAGTCCTGGGCGGCGTACTGCAACAGCCCCGCCCCCAGCGAGATCCCGAAGGCCAGCCGGATCCGCCGCCGGTCGAAGGCCACGGGCGGGGCGTCCGGATCCACCGGCCCGGACGCGGTCCGCCGAATCGCCGGCAGGGCCACCACCAGCGGCACCACCACGAGGGCCGGTATCCCGAGGAACACCCACCGCCACCCGAGGTGCTCGGTGACGGTCCCGGAGGCCAGCGGCCCGACGATGGACGGCACCACCCAGCTGGCGGCGAAAGCCGCCATGATCGCGGGCCGCAGCCGCTCCTCGTAGGCCCGGCTGACCACCACGTACAGCGCGACGATGACCAGCCCACCGCCGAAGCCCTGCACGGCCCGGCCGATCACGAACACCCACATGGCCCCGGCGGTCCCGGACACCACGAGCCCCGAGGCGAACGAGGCGATGCCGACGGTCAGCGGCCGCAGCGGCCCCTGCCGGTCGGCCCACTGCCCGGACAGGACCATGCCGAAGAGGCTGGTCGTGAAGTAGGCGGAGAAGGCGAAGGCGTAGAGCCCGATCCCCTCCAACTCCCGCGCGGCGACGGGCATGGCCGTCCCCACGGCAGTCGCCTCAAAAGCAATCAGGAAAATGACGGAGATGATCCCGATGCTGAGCGTCCGGTACGCGGGCCCGAGGATCCCGCCCCGTGGCAGGGGCGGGACCGGCGCGGCTATCTGGGGCACACGGGGTTCAAGGGCACTCATCGCCCCAGCGTAAGGTGCGTAGCCGCGTCTCGACCCTGTCATTTCGACGGATCCCACCCTGGTCCCCGAGACCTAGGCCTCCGGCCCTGTGTGAACGCGGCATGGCAGTCGCATTGCGGCGCCCGGGAAACCCTTCCCCCGCCCCGCAGCCCCTCGTACGGTCGTACCCATCACCACCACACAGCCGTGTGCCCGAGTGGTTGAGGGACTCGCCTGCAAAGCGAGTTACGCCGGTTCGATTCCGGTCACGGCTTCTGATGCCTTGACCAGGCAAGACAAGAGGGCGGCACCCTTACGGGGGTGCCGCCCCTTCGTGCAGTCGTCTCAGTTCCCGTCTCAGTTGATACCGCGTCACGCGCAGAGCTTGCCGCAGCTTCGCTTTCTACCTGCCTCACAGCAGAAGTGCTCAGTCTCGACTCCCTCCGCCGCCTTCGATAGACGGTCCCCAGAACGATAGTCGCGGTCACAGCCAACAGAGGTCCGGCAACCACGGCCGACAGATGGAAGAGGGCCACTCCAGCCGCTGCGGCTGCGACCCTCAGGGCCGCAACTACAGCCCTGAGGGTCTCACGCAATGCTGCCCAAGACCGCCTTTCAAGTGTGTCCAGAGTGCGAGTTGAGCCTTGTTGGCGTTGACTAGTTGGGTAGTCCATTGCGGCAGCGCTTCCGACGTACGCGCTGGACATTTGAGGACCGGCACACTTCATGCTTCGGAGGAAACAATGGCCAGAGCATGTTGGATACGCATGTGGATGGCACTCGCTACCGCGCTGCTGTTGGCTAGCGGCGGCTGCGAAGATGGCGGGGGACCGTCCGACGGTCCTAGCTCTCCTGCCACGTCGGACGACACAATGGAACAAGACATCGATGCAGCAGTAAATGGGGTTGACGCGTACTGGAAGAAGCACTGGTATGAATTCTTTACCGGCACTTATAGTTCACCCACCGTCTACGGAGAATACGACGGCGCTTCGGCGGTTGAGCCACAGTGCGGAGGGAACCCACCTCTTGTTAACAATGCCTTCTATTGCCGGGACGGGACCGACTTTCTCGCCTGGGACACCCGCCTCATGGAGAATGGCTACGCCGCCGGGGATGTTTATGTGTACTTCATCATTGCGCACGAGTGGGGGCATGCAGTGCAACAGCGTTTGGATGTAACCCTGCGACTCGTAGCCCTCGAGTTGCAGGCTGACTGCATCGCTGGAGCAGAGCTCCATGGTGCCGCGCAAGACGGAACGATCCGCTTCGAAGAAGGGGACTCTGATGAGTTGGGCCGGGCGATCAAGAGCACCGCAGACCGCTTCCCTTGGAACAAGGCCACGGACCACGGTGACGTAAACGAGCGAATTAGCTACTTCAATACGGGGTGGCGGGGAGGAATCACAGCGTGCTTGCCGCAGTCTTTCTTTTCGCCGTAAGTGAAACGATCTCCGCTCCAATCGTCGTGACCTCTCTCAGACCGCCACTCCTGCGGAAGTGGCGGTCTGTCTGATGATTCGGCTCTGTCCGAGATCAGTCAGCCGCATGCTTCCGACTTGCGGTGTCCCAGATCAGGCCGTCCACCTGCCTCGCCACATCGGCCCGAACCGCGTCGACCATGTGCTGAGACCGGGCGGCCATAGCAGTTGTCGACCATCCCATGAGGCCCATGACGGCCCGCTCGGACACACCAAGGATCAGTAGAACTGTGGCGGCCGTGTGGCGCGCGTCGTGCAGACGCCCGTCCCGGACGTTCGCCTCTGCCAGTAGGCCTTTCCAGTCGGCCCAGTCCCTCCGGTGGGAAGGGCTGTGGCCGTATTCGTCGGGGAACACACAACCGCCTTCTACCCAGCGCTGCCCCGCTGCCTGCCGCTCCGCGTCTTGGGCCTCCCAGTGCGCTCGCAGCTGGTCAAGAAGCTGTTCCGGGAGACCGACCGCGCGGCGGCCGGCACGGGACTTGGTAGTAGAAGAAGTCTCCGGGTTGCTGCGCCGCCTCTGCGGGCAGTACCCGGCCTTACGGCCACAGGGGTCGGTGCACCCGTGCGCGTACTGCGGGCGGTGGCGACTACGGCGGACCACAAGGAACCCACCCTCAAGGTCTACGTCCTCCCACTTCAGGCCCAGCACTTCCCCCTGACGCAGCCCGAGGGCGAGGGTGACGGCCCAGCGCGCGGAGTTACGCTGCCGGCCAGAGGCTTCCAGCAGGCGCTGTACCTCTTTCACGGTGTAAGGCTCCACCTCGCAGTCCCCCGCCTTCGGAGCCTTCGCCAACTGAACCGGGTTCTTGCCGAGATGGCCGCGCCGTACGGCCTCGTTGAGGGCAGTGCGGAAGGTGCGGTGCACCTGGTGGGCGGTCCCGGGCTTGCTGCCGTCGTGGACCCTGCGACGGTCGGTAGGCGTTCAGCGTTGGAGGGCAAGGTGCGAGCCGCGCAGAAGCTGCGGATCCACGCCTCCACGGCGCCTTGCCGGTCGATCAGAGTGTTGTCGAGGTCGAAGAGAGCGAGCAGTTGCACCGAGGCAGAGTACGGGTATGAGCTGGCTCTCAGGTGACCGCTTGCTCAATCCGCCTGAGCACCCCGTCAGTCCGCTGAGGCAGCCTTCCCAGGGACGGCGAGTCAACTGCATCCGCACACATCCACGCTGTTCCAAATACGACCATCCCGGCACCCGCCAGCACTATGATCTTGCTCGGATCCGGCAGGAAGCTGAGGACATTGAGGACCCCGAGAGCTGTAATTGCATTTCTGGCATATCCGAGACGTTTGGCGTGCCTATGCTGAAGTTCGGTCAAGCTGGCCTCGGCTGTAGCAATCTCCGCCGGCGTGGCACTGGCCAGGAGATCCCGCCCCTTTGCGCCGACGTCTTCAGTTCGCAATGCCCATTTGAGTACAGCAGCGGCGATTTCTACGTCCCGGAGATCCTCCCAGCGCCCTTCCAGCCACGCCTTACCCTTTGCAACGATGGAATCTGGACCTGCCCCTCCGAGCCAAGCCGTGAGCTTATCCAGCGCCAACCCGACAAGTTTACCTATTTTTTTGCGGATGAGGCTAAGAGTTGCCACCGCCGATTCAATGGCATCCCCAAAACCCGCAGGGAGGATATCGGCGATGGAACTAGCCGTAATACCCACCGCTGGCAGCAGTGCAACCTTCGTGAACACGGAAGATATCGTGCGACCCGACTCGGTAACGATCTTCGATATTGCGGCTCCTACGAAGGCTGGTTCCAGGAGGTTTGGAACAGGCGTGCTCGCTCCCGCGTAGTATCGGCCAGCCACAGCCTGATCGGCCTCCCATACCCGGACTTCCAGTAGCGCGGGCGTAAGGTGCGGCACCGACTGCTCCGATTCAGCCCAGCTACGCAGGGACCTCCGGTCTGCCTCTTGGTCCATCAGGGCCAAGGTTTCAGCGAAGGCAAGGTCTGCGGCGCAAACGCTGAGAAGTGCACCCATCGGGTCATAGAGACCGGGGAGCAACTCACTCGCACCACTGTCATTGACTGCGGTTTCGGATAGATCTTCAGAAAGCAATTCGCCGAGCGTTCGCGAATTCTCCGCGTACAGGTCGATTACTGCTTCTATGGAATCAACCTCAACCTTTGCGAAGGCGTCTTCTACGTCGATCTGCTGGAGCTCTCTAGCTAGCGCATGGGCCGACTCTGTCCATGCCGCACGCTTGGTTTCTCGCACTTGAGAGGACGCCATGCCGATCACCTCTACATGCCGAGAGTGTGGACAACGTACCAACTTCTACGCTATTGGGAGGAGGCACTCACTGCATGTCGAGAACGCTTGTAAGCTTCGAATTGACACACCATTCAACTACTGCTCAGCAGCGGCAACCTGAACGTTCGCTCTGCGCCGGTGGGACCTGCTCTGCACGTGCAGGCTGACATTAGCCTGCCGAAGGATGGTCAACTCCCGTGCGACCGGCGATCCGAAGTGCCTGCGGCCTTTCGGCCAGCACTGCCGGGCTGCCCACCCATCTCAGTTTCCGTCTCGTTCACCCCTGTACGCGGCCGTCCAAGACCGTTCATGCGGTGTGGAAATCGCTGGCCGCGTACGGGGGTGAACGTCCTTGAACGCGTCCGGATCATGCGCTGCCCGACGTGGACAAACCTGCAAAGCGAGTTACGCGGTTCGATTCCGGTCACGGCTTCGCGGCGGGCCGCTCAGGGGCAGGCGCCTCCCCTGGGCGGCCTTCGCCTTTTCCGGCCGCCTCACACGCCGCACTGGGTCTGCTGCTTGGCGTAGTCCACGTACTTCTTCATGAGTTCGGCGAGCACCCGGCGCGACTCACTGGCCTTCTTGCCGTCGACGGATCCGCTCAGCCACAACTCCAGCTCGAAGGAGTCCGCGGCCCCCTTACAGGAGATACCGGCGGCGGCCCCCGTGTCCCACAGCTTGCCGTTCTCCATCGAGGGGATCGGCTCGGGGTTCACCTTCTCCAGTGGCCAGTGGAACCCTTGCCCAACGGGTTGCCGCTTCGCCCAGGCGAGCACGCCGCTCTTGCCGTCGACGTACACGTTGCAGGTCGCGCCGGACCGTTGCGCGGTCAGCTTGAGGTCGGCGGGAGAGTCAACGGTGACTTCGTCTCCGTTGCCCAGCAAGGGCGCCAGATCAGAGGGCGTGAAGGCCCCGAAGCACGTGGTCTGCGGCAGCTTCGAAGCGGCCGACGGCTTCTTCTCCTCGGCGCAGCCCGACAGCAGCAGGGCCGCAACGGCAGGAGCGGCTGCGAGTACGAGCAGGGTGCGGGTACGGGTACGGGCACGGGTGGCGCCGGGCATTCAGGAGCTCCCCTTCGACGAAGCGACCAGGTCCCGGCCCGCGCTGTACCCGTTGGTCGTCTCAGTACCCGCGATTCCTGCCAGTGCACCGATAGTCCGGTCGGTCATCCCTGAACCCTCCGCCGCCTTGCGTACGGAGGCCGCAGCCGATGCCCCCACCGCCTGCTGCGCATCGACGTAAGCGCTCGCCGCAGCCTGCTCGCTGTCGGCGGTCTTCTTCACGATGTCCTTCTTCGCGCCTTCGACCACGCTCTCGGTGATGTCCTCCTGGAGCCACTCCACGACGTCCCCGGCCAACGGGACCATCTCCAAGTACTTGCCGCCGGCTGCGCTGATGACGCGGTTGATCCACTTGGCGTTGTCCTCGACGCCCTTGACGTACTCCTCCTGCTTGTGACCGTTCTCGGCGTACACGCCTTCTGTCCGGGCCTCGGAGAGAATGCCCGCGATCTGACCGCCCGGGTGCACGGCAGAGTGGATCGCCGCGTCCAGATCGTCGTATTCGCTGCGGTGGGCGATGACGTCGTTGATGAGCGTCGTCGTGAACGCACGCTGGGAGTTGGTGATCGCTCCGTACGCGTCCGGGTCCTGCCCGACCGCTCCCAGGAAGCCCGCCATGTGGGACTTGTCGAAGTCGGCCATCACCCCATTGGCCTTGATCAGGCCGCTATTGTTCTCCGCCGAGGCCTGGATGTCCGGCATGTACTCCGCCGCCATCTGGCCGAAGTGCCCGGACAGCCCGTTCAACGGACCCTCCGGGTCCCCCGGCTCCGCGTCGACCAGTTCCGGCTTGTCGCCGATCTTCTCGACGATCCGTTCCATGACGGACGCCATCTCCTTGGTGTGCGCGACCGGCGGGGAGTCCTCGTCTCCGGGGCCGCGATGCGAGACCGCCGCCATCAGCGCGTCGCCGAGCGCCTGCTGGGCCGGGTGCAGGGCGCCGGCCCTGGGGACGTCGAAGCTGTCCATGTACGGCTTCTTGTCGAGCATGTAGTCGACCATGCCCTGGGGCTGGCCGTGCTGGCCCTTGACCGGCTTGTCGTCCTTCGTGACGATGCCGTCCTTGTTGGTGTCCTCACGGACCGGCTCGTTGAAGAGGGACGTCGCCGCGTCCGGGTTGTTGGCGAGGGCCTCCATGAGCCCGGTCAGCGGATAGAAGCCCCGGCCGCCTTCCTTGCCCTGGTTGAGGACCGACTCCATGCCGTACGGGGTGTGGAACTCCCAGGCCTTCGGGTCCTTGCGGTCCATCGCGATCATGTCGCGGCCGACCGAGGTCAGGAACTCCGTGTCGTACGACCCCTCGCGCATCAGCGCGCCGAGGGCCTGGTAGCCGTAGATCTTCCGGACGCCGCCGAAGACGTCCATCTCCTTGCGGCCAGCCTTCATCAGCTGGGTCGTCCAGGCCGCGTCGAGGTGGTTCGGTACGTCCTTGTGCGTCGCGAGGCCGAGCATCGCGCCCATGTCGCTCTGGATGTTCGCGACCATCAGCGCCCGGTCCTTGCCCGCCGGGCCCAGGCTCGTCGCGTCCAGGGACATCTTGGAGTACATCTCCAGGGTGCCCTCGGCACCGATCGTCCGGTAGAAGCCCGTCGAAAACTCGGGGTCCGCGCGGTTGTCGTCGAGCAGTTCCTCCAGCTCGCGCAGCGCCTCGGGGTTGCGCGCGGTGCCGCCCTCGCCGGTGACCTTCTTCATCAGGTCGGCGGCGCGTGCCGCCTGCTCGGCGTCGAGGGTGGTGAACTTCGCGCCGCTGGAGTCGTGTTCGTCCGTGACGTTCGCCTGGAGGGCGCGGACCAGGGAGTCGTCGGCGTCCTGGGCGTCCTCGACGGCTCGGTTGATACGGGACTGCCAGGCGTTGCGGTTCGCGTTCAGGGTCTGCTGGTAGTCGGGGTCGTGCCGGGCCGCGTTCCGGTCCGCCTCGGTGGGCAGGGGGATGGCGGACACCCTGCCGGTGGCGTCGACCTGGAAACCGGCCGCCGGGGCATCCGCGGCGAGCTTCTTCAGCTCGTCCCGCGCGGCCTTGAACGTCGCGTGCGCGTCGGCGAGGAGCAGGTGCATGCCCTTGGCCGCCTTGGCCGCGTCCTCGAACTCCTTGGCCGTCTTGTCGACGAACCCCCGTGCCACGCCCGCGGTGACCCCGCTCCACTCGGCCTTGTCGGACTTGGCCTTCATGCCGTTGCGAGCGGCCTCGGCCATCTCGTCCAGCTTGCCGGCCATCGCGATCCAGTCGGTGACCGCCGTCTGGAGCTTGTCCAGGGGCGCGTTCATCACGTTCTCGTACGTCAGCATGCCGCCGGCCCCTACTTGAGGTACTTGTCGATCGCGGACGCGGCGAAGTCCGCGTGGAGCTGCTGCTCGTCCTTGGCGTGGGAGCTGAGGGAGTAGTTCAGACCGTTGGAGATGTTGGCGCAGGCGGCCACGAGGGTCTTCACCTGGCTCTCCCAGAGCGTGTTGACCTTGAGCAGCGCCGCCCCGCTCGCGAAGCCCTCCTTGGTGAGGGCCCCGGCGGCTTCGGCGGTGGCGGTGGCGGCGTGCTTGCCGTCGGTCTGCAGGCGGGTGTGGAGCTTGTACGCCTCGGAGCCGATGGCACCGATGTGGTCCTGATTGAGTTCGAGATCGCCGCCACCGCCGCCCCCGCCTGGATCGGCGGGTACCTGGTTGAGCCGCATGGAGACATTGGCGGTGGCCGTGGCGCGAGCCGCCGACCATTCTTCGTCGAACGACATCGCGTGAACTCCCGAGTCAGGTCCGGTCAGGTCATGCAGGTCAGTCAGGTCATGCGGGTCAAATCAGGTCGGTCAGCGGTTGCGGCGCACCACGACCACGGTCACGGCTCCGCCGATCAGCACGCAGGCTCCCAGCCCGAGGGCGATCCAGGGGAGGGAACTGCCGCTCTTCTTCTCCTCCGCCTGGGCAGCCGGCTTAGACGCCGCCGAGTCGGGGGCCTTGCCGTCGGGGGAGGCCGAGGGGGACTTGCCCCCTGTCTGGGCCGCCGCCAGGTCGGGCAGCGGGTAGACGTCCGCCGGACCGGGGTCGCCGGGCGTTTGCAGCGCAACGCGGGGGCGGACCAAGCCGTAGCCGACGTAGTCGTTGCGCTGCGAGCCGTCGACGGGCTTGCCGGCGTTGTTCAGCAGGACCCGGAGGACCTGGTTGTTGGTCCAGTCGGGGTGGGCGGACCAGAGCAGGGCGGCCGAGGCGGAGGCGAGGGCGGTCGCGTCACTGGTACCAGAGGACTTGCACAGCCCCGTCTTGCCGGCACAAGCCGTAACGATGTCGATGCCGGGTGCGGCCATCTCCACCTGAGGACCGTACTGCGACTCCTTGGTCGGCTCACCATTGGCGTCCACCGCTCCGACGCCAACAACTCCAGGAGTCGCAGCCGGGTAGAGAAGTTTGTTCCCGCCGTCATTTCCGGTGCCAGCGAAGATCAGCTTCCCCTTGGAGAGGGCGTACTTCACCGCTTCGCTGCGCGCCTCGTCATCCTTGAGCGTGCCGTCCAAGGCCAGGGAGATGTTGATGATCTTGGCGTCCGAGTCTGCCGCATAACGAATGGCAGCGACCCACGACGGGGTTGCCCGACTCGTCTCATGAGGCACACGGATCGGGAGAATCTTGGCACCGGGCGCAAGCCCAAAGGCTCCATCACCACTTGGGTGCTTTCCGCTGCCCGCGATTACTGCGGCCATGGTGGTGCCGTGGCTACTGACGTCGGTCCGCTCGTCGCCCTCGACATTGTCCGGTTCGAAGTCCTTACCGGGAAGAACTTGCCCTTCGAGTTCCGGAATGCGGTTGACGCCGGAGTCGATCACCGCCACGGTGACGCCCTTACCCGTGCTGATCTTCCAGATGTCGTCCGCCTTCATGGCGTCGAGATGCCATTGCTGCGATCGAATGGAGTCCGCGTGGGCCGGGGTCGCGGCGACCCCAGCCAGCAGCAGACCCACCAGGGCCGAGGTCGCCTTACGCATGCGCATCCCGTGCAACGTCCGTTCTGCTCAGTCGATCACCGGCGGAGCAACACGACGGTTGCTCTGCCAGGTCTCTTCGTCCTCGGTCAGGTAATCGGGGCGTTCGCCGCCACCCTCTTCGTCCCGGCGCCGACCCGGAGTGTGCGCACCCGCGCCAACAGCGCCGTTGCGCACCAGTCCCGAACCGCCCTGGGTGAACGGCTGGCCACCGGTGATCGGGCGACCGGCCGCAGACTGACGCCCTCCGACAATGCCTCCCGGCTCCGAGGCCAGTCGACGTCCTGCCGCCGCTCCGCCCGCGCCACCGCCGTGAGCGCCGCCGCCCATCCCGCCACCCATGCCGCCACCCATCGGGCCGCGGCCCATGCCGCGGCCGGCCTGAGCGCCTTCGCCGATGACCGTGCCGCGCGGGATACCCGAGCTGGGGCCGTTGGACGTCACAGGACGACCGCCCGTGATGCCGGTGTCACGCGGGGGCATGCCCGGCGGCATGCCGCCGACCCTGCCACCCTGACCGCCGGGACCCGTCAGGGTCGGGTACGGGCCGAGGCTGGGGCCCGTGCCGAGCCCCTTCACGCCGCCGACCGGCGGGAGACCCATGGGCGGGACGAAGGGGCCGGGGGTGGGACCGACGGGGCCCGGGCCGGTGGGCAGCGGCCCACCGGGCGTGGTCGTCACCGGCGGCACGGTCCGGTCCGGGAGCGTGCCGACGGAGTCGAGGTCCACGTCCACGTTACGGTCCGGGATTCCCGGCACGGACACCGACGGGACCGTGTTGTCAGGCTTCGGCTGGTGCCCTGGCACCCACCCCGGCTCGTTCGCAGAGCCGCTGCCACTCGGTGCCGCCGACGATCCGTAGGAGGAGCCTCCTGTGTAGCTCCCCGATCCGGAACTACCCCCCGAGCGGGCCATATCGGTATCGCCTGCGACCCCCTCCGGCACGAGCACCTTCGGCGGCGGCGGGAACGTCGGGATCGGCGCCTGCTCCATCTGCTGGGACGAAAGGTCGTACCTGCCGGCCAGCTTGGTCATCGCGTCCACGGCCCGCGCGTGGTCCCCGCTCAGCTTCGACCAGGCCTCCTGGCCGAGCTTCACCGCATCCGGGTCGTTGTGGTACTCGCGGGACGTCGCGAGGTTCTCCTTGAGGGTCGCCTCGGCAGACGCGTTGTACTTGGGCATAGCGCCCTTGCCGTCGTCGGTCGGCTTCACCTCACGCATGACCTGAGCCGTTTCCGTCATGGCCTTGCCGCCCGCGGCGCTGTACTCGGCCAGCACCAGCGTGGCACTGCCCGCCTGGTTGACCCAGTTCTGGAAGGCCTCGGCCGCCTCGCCCTCCCAGCCCTTGACCTTGTGGTCCTTGAGCTTGTTCCCGATCTCCTCGATCGTCGTGGCGGCATTGGTGAGCTGCGTTCCGCAGTTACTGGCCTTGTCAGGGTCGATCGCAGCGATCATTGCGTACAGCTGCGCGTGCGTGTAGCCCTCAAACTCGCTCATCCGAAATCGACGCCCTTCTTGCCGTTCGGCTGCGGACTGTTCGGCGTGTCCTGCGGCCTGCTGCCCATCTTGTCCGCGTACGGGTCACGCTTCGGGACGTAATCGGCGTGGGCCTGCTTGGAGATGGCGACCATGCGCCGCTTGGTCTCCTCGTCCACCTCGCTGTAGCCGCCCCCCGCGGACTGGATGGCGATGCCCAGGGCCTCGATCTGCATCCCCAGTCCCTTCGAGAGCTTCTGCAGCTCCGTGTGGACGGTGTTGTACGCCTTGTAGAACTTGTCGGCCTGGGCGAATCCGTGACCCAGCGCGGCCGCCGGCAGGGTTTCGTCCGCCAGCTTCCCGTGGTGCGCCGGAGACTCCTGAAGCTTCTTCAGGAGGTCGTCCACCAGGATTTGATAGTCCTTCAGGTCGTCGTACTGGACCCGCAGCGCCGCGGCGATCCCGCTCGCCACACCCGCCGCTGCGATGCCGATCCCGAACAGACCCAGCCCGTTGTCCTCTGCCACGATGGCCTCCCCGACTCCCCGTCTCCCCGTAGTAGCGGCGCAAGCACCGCTACCGTCCCCGTTCGCACCCGTTCGCACCCGTTCCCACGAGTTCGCACGCGCACGTGCGTACTCTCACCGATCACTCTAGCGACCGGCGCCGACAGTCCCAAGTCCAGGGTTGCACGTGCAATGCGGGTCACACGGTCACGAGTTGGGTACAGCCACCGCCGCCGAGGGCCTGATCGGGAGCCTGTTGACCGGTCGGCCCGTGGCCGCCCGTACCGCCGAGGCTACCGCCGCGGGCGTCGTCACCACAGGGATCGCGCTCGCCGCCTTCGCGCCGAAGGGCGCCACCACGTCGCGCTCCTCGACCAGTTTGACGATGCGGACGGTCGGGGCGTCCAGCGACGTCGGCAGGGCGTAGCCCGTCAGGTCCGGGTGGCGGACCAGGCCGGAGACCGTGCGGAGGTTCTCCGTCAGGGCCGCGCCCATGCCCTGGGTGACGCCCGCTTCGATGCGGGCCTCCAGCTGACGGGGGTTCAGGATGCGGCCCACGTCCTGGGCGACCGCGAGTTCCACGACCCGTACCGAGCCCAGCTCGATGTCCACGTCCACCACCGCGCGGATCGCGCAGAAGGCGAGGCCCACGAACGCGTCGCCCTGGCCGTCCGCGTCCAGGGGTTCCGTCGGGTGGGGGCGGCACTGGGCCGTCGCCCAGAGCTCCTTGCCCGCCATGGCCTCCGTGACGGGCATCGAGAACGCGCCGTCGTACGACGTGATCCGGCCGTCCGCGATCTGGAGCAGCTCCGTCGACATGCCCAGCTTGTGGGCCATGGGCTGGAGGAGTTGGGTGCGGACCATCTTCGCCGCGCGCTCCACCGCTCCGCCCGACACCCACGTGTGCCGGCCGTGCGCCGACGGGCCCGCCGGCGGCTGGTCGGTGTCCACGGGGGCCACCGCCACCTCGTCGACGCCCAGGACCTCCTGGACGATCTGGCGGGCCAGCGTCGCGAAGCCCTGGCCGGTGTCGACGGCCGCGCAGATGACCGTGGCCACGCCGTTGACCACCTTCACGGTGGCCGTGGAGACCTCGTCGGTTCCCTCCGCGCCCAGCATGTGCACCATGCCGACCCCGTAGCCGACCCCGCGCCGTACCGCGCCCGGCTCGCCCGCGCCCTCCGGGCCGCCCGGGAGCAGCCACTCGTCCTCCGGGGTGTCCTTCGGGAGGGCGGGGAGCTCGAAGTCGCGGACCGCGCGCAGCAGTTCGGCCACGGGGGCCGGGCAGGTCACCGTCTGGCCGGTGGGGAGCAGGTCTCCCGTCGCCAGGACGTTGCGCATGCGCAGTTCCGCGCCGTCGATGCCGAGGGCGGCCGCGAGCTTGTCCATCTGGCCCTCGTACGCGGCGCACACCTGCATCGCGCCCTCGCCGCGGACGTGGCCCGACGGCGGGTTGTTGGTGCGTACCGCCCAGCCCTCGACGAAGGCGTGCGGGACCACGTACGGGCCGCAGGCGAAGGCCACCGCCGCCGCCAGGGATTCCGAGGAGGCGTCGGCGTACGCGCCGGCGTCCATCAGGATCTGTGCCTCGACCTTGACCAGCCGGCCGTCCGCGTCCGCGTGGTGGCGGTAGCGCAGCAGGGTCGGGTGGCGGTGGGTGTGGCCGAGGAAGGACTCCTCGCGGGTGGCGGCCAGCTTGACCGGGCAGCCCGTCCGCAGGGCCAGGAGGCCGAGGGGGAGTTGGAACGCCGCGTCCTCGCGGTCGGCCGTCGCGCCCGGCACGCCGGTGACGACCACGCGCACGCGGTCCGGTTCCAGGCCGAAGCAGGCGGCGGCCAGGTCGCGGTCGACGTGCGGGTCAGTGGACGCGGTGTACAGCTCCACGCCGCCGTCGGGGCGCGGTACGGCCAGCCCGGCCTCGGCGCCGATGGGGGCGGGGTCCTGGCGGCCGATCCGGTACAGGCCCTCGACGACCACCTCGCCGGTGGCCTCCGGGTCGCCGTAGCGGAGCGGGATGTGCCGGATCAGGTTGCCGTCGGGGTGCAGCGGGGCGGCGCCGAAGGACTGCTCCGGGTCGGTGACCGGGTCGAGGAGTTCGTACTCGACGGCGATCGCGGCCGCGGCGAGCCGCGCCGTGTCCGGGTGGTCGGCGGCGACAGCCGCGATGGGCTCGCCGTGGTGGCGTACGACGTCGTGCGCGAACACCGGCCGGTCGGCGATCCGGCGGCCGTGCGTGGTGGCGCCGGGGACGTCGGCGTGGGTGACGACGGCGCGCACGCCCGGCATCTCGGCGGCGGCGGTGGTGTCGATGGAGAGGATCCGGGCGTGGGCGTGCGGGGAGCGCAGCACGGCGGCCCACAGCAGGCCCTCGGCCCACAGGTCGGCGGCGTAGGGGAAGGTGCCCTCGGTCTTGGCGCGGGTGTCGGCGGCCGGGACGGAAGCGCCGATTCCGCGCGGTACCCGGTGCTCCTGCTCCGAGGCCTCGGCCGGTGCGGCCAGTGCCGTCACCGTCGTGCCGACCGTTGTCGTCGCCGTCGCCGCGTCCTGCCCGCTCACGCCGTGCCTCCGTGGTGGATGCCGCCCTCGCCGGGCGCTGCCTGGTGCGGGATGCGGGGCTCCGGCGAAGCCGCGGGCTCGGCGGCCGCCGCCTCGCGCTCGGCCACGACCTCGCGCACGGCGTCGATGACCCCCGAGTAGCCGGAGCAGCGGCAGAGGTTGCCGCACAGCGCCTGCCGGGTCTCCAGCTCGCTGGGGGCGTGATTGCCCTCAAGCAGGTCGTGGATGGTCATGGCCATGCCGGGCACGCAGAACCCGCACTGCACCGCACCCGACCTGCACAACGCCTGCTGCACGTCCGAGAGTTCCCCGCCCGTCGCGAGACCCTCGACGGTCCGGACTTCGCTCCCGGCGGCCGTGGCGGCCGGCACCAGGCAGGAGGCAACGAGCCGGCCGTCGACCTGCACGGCGCAGGCGCCGCACTCGCCCTGCGAGCAGCCGTCCTTGGCGCCGGCGAGGCCGAGGCGCTCGCGCAGCACGTAGAGGAGGGACTCGCCGATCCAGGCACCGGTGACGGGGCGGTCGGCGCCGTTGACGCGCAGGACGTAGGAGGCGTGCGGGTGCTCGTGGTGGGCGACGGCCTCGGCTGCCGCTTCTTCTTCGTACGTCGCCACCTCAGCCGGGAAACCTTCGGCGGTACCCGCGTCCGGGAGTTCCACACCGCTGTCGGCGGTGTCCTCACCCGGAGTACGGCCGGCCGGGATCTCCCCCGGCACCGGGGCGGCCTCGGCGAAGCCCCGCCCGTCCGTGTCGGCGGGCTCCGGCGCGGGTCCGGCGGATTCCGCGAAGGCGTGCCCGTCGGTATCGGCGGGCTCCGGCGCGGGCTCGACGGCCAGCGCCTCGGCGACCCGCGCCTCGGCGGGCGCCGCCTCGGCGCGCACCCCACCGAAGAGGTCCAGGCCGCCGGAAACCACCGCCTGCTCGGCGGCGGCGGCGACATGCTCGGCGGGCGCGGCGGGCGCGACGGTCTCGGCGGGCGCGGTGGGCTCAGCGGCCTGCGCCGGCTCGGCGCTCCCGCCCGCTTCGACCGCGTGCCCGAAGGCCATGAAACCGTGCCCGTCGGTACCCGCGGCCTGCACCGGCTCGGCGTGCCCGCCGGCAAACCCCGCGTGATCCACGTGCCCGACCGGCCCCGCGTACTCCGCGTGATCGGCTGCGCCGCGGACGTCCTCGGCCTGCTCCGCCGCCGGGCCGTGCGCGGCCTCGATGTCGTGCGGGGCCGGATGCGCCGGCTCGCCCTCCGGGAGCGGGGTGCCCACACCGGGGCCGCCCAGCACGCGCGGCCCGCGTCCGAGGGCGCCCACTCCGGGCCCCCCGAGCAGCCGCCCGGCGGCATGCGCCGTGGCGGCGGCGGCCGCCGCGTCGTCCGTGCCCGGCAGCACGCCGGCGTTCGGGTCCCCGGCGGGCTGCTGCGTCAGGTAGGCCCACGGGGCCGGGGCGCCGCCCGGCAGCGTCGCCGGGGCCTGGCTCCAGTCGGCGTCCAGCGCGCTCGGCCGGAAATCACCCTGCGCCTCGGGAACGGCCCACTGCCCTGTGGCCGAAGACGCATCCGAATCCGTCGCAGCCGCACCCTGCGGCTCCTGCGCCACCTCGGGGAACCGCCACTCGGCCGTAGCCCCCGGATCGTGCACGGGCGCTGCCACCGGCTCCGGCTCAGCCTCGGCGAACGCCGCCGCCACCGACGCCGGAATCGGGATCGACGCCGGAATCGGCCCGCCCACCGACGCGGACCCCGCGCCCGCCGCGGGCGCCTGCCCGGCCGGAGCCGAACCCGGCGCCTCGGGCCACTGCACCGGGATGGTCCACGTACCGGTGGCCGACGGATCCGTGCTGGCCGAGCCGAGCGGGACGATCATCGGCGGCGGCACGTAGCCGTGGCCGGGCGCCGCGAGGGGCTCGCCGGTCCCGAGCGCGTCCAGCATGTCCTGCGGCAGTTTCACGAAGGCCGTGGCGTCCGAGTCGTACTCGCCGCCCTGCGGGACGGGTTCCCAGCCCCAGCCCGCCGTGCCGTTCCCCTGGGTCACGTTCTCGTTCTCGTTCTCGCTCATGAGGTCAGCGCCCTCCCCAGGGCCCTGCGTGCCAGCACGGCCACCGTCCGCCGCAGATGCAGTACACCCGGAGCCACCGGTTCCCCCTGGTCGGGCACACAGGCGGCCGCGACGTACTCGCCGAAGGCCTCCAGCGCCTCGGGGGCCAGGCTCCGCTCGCCGTCCCAGTCGATCAGCGAGGCCACCCACTGCTCGGCCTCCAGCGGCCGCAGCGGCATCGGGGCGACCGCGCCGATCGCGCAGCGCACGCCCCGGCGCGCGGGGTCCAGTACGAGCCCCACGGACGCCACCGCGCGCCCCGGACCCGTACGCCCCGTGGCCTTCAGGAACACCTGCGGCGCGTGCAGCAGCGGCACCCGTACGAAGCCGATCAGCTCACCGGGCCGCAGCATCTCCCGGCCGGCCAGCAGGTGCGACACCGGGATCTCGCGCCGGCCTCCCGGCCCGACGATCACCAGTACGGCCTCCAGCGCGGCCAGCACGGGCAGTGCGTCACCCGTGGGCGCGGCCGTGGCGATGTTCCCGCCGAGGGTGCCGGCGTTGCGGATCTGCGGGGGCCCGGCGGCGCGCGCCGCGGCCGCCAGCGCGGGGATCAGGGCGGCGAAATCCGGCCGCCCCATCCGTGCGTGGGTGAGGCCCGCGCCGAGCAGCGCGTGGCCGTCCTGGTACTGCCAGCCGCGGATCTCGTTGATCCGGCCCAGGCTCACCAGCGCGGCGGGCCGCAGCAGCCCCGCGTTGACGGCGGCCATGAGGTCGGTGCCCCCGGCGACGGGAACGGCGGCGGGCATGGCGGTGAGCGCCGCCACGGCCTCGTCCAGCGAGGCCGGCAGCGTCACGGACTGCGCCGCCTGCGCCCCGTGGGCCCGCTGAGATGAATCCTGTGCGTGCGGTGCGTGCGGTGCGTGCGTGGTCAACCCAGCTGCCCCTTCCCGATGTCCCGGTCCCGGCGCTCACGCCTGTCCGCCGTACGGTACGTGCTCACCGCCGGGAGGTGGCAACTCTGGCACATCTTCCGGACCGCCCGGCGCGAGGGTCCGCCGGGTGCCCCCCTGCGCACCCCGCCCCGCACACCTCCCACAGATCGCCCGTTTTTCCCCGTATAACCGGACATCTAGATAGAGTTCCGGTTCCCTTCGTCATGCGTTCGGGGGCTCGCCCTCGATCGGGCGTCCGAGCACCCCGGGCCGCCGCTGCCACGGCAGCGGGCCGCCCGGCGGCCGGTAGCCGACCCCCAGCGCGTCCAGCCGCCCGCAGTGCGCCGTCACACGCCCCTCGAACCCCGCGAAGTCCCGCCGCTCCGGCTCCGGCAGCCGCGACCACACCACCTCCGCGAAGGCCGCCAGCCGCGGGAACACCTGGTAGTCGACCCGGCTCTGGTTCTCCATCACCTCGGTCCACACGTTGGCCTGCGCGCCCAGCACGTGCGCGGCGGCCTCCGGCGACAGCTTCGCCGGCACCGGCTCGAACCGGTACACGTCCTCCAGCGAACGCACGTACCCGATGGGCACCGGCTCGTCCCCGCCGCCCGCCTGGCGGTGGTCCAAGTACACCTGCTGCTCGGGGCACATCACCACGTCGTGCCCGGCCTCGGCGGCGGCGACGCCGCCCCCGTAACCGCGCCACGAGGACACGGCCGCCCCCGGCGCGAGCCCGCCCTCCAGGATCTCGTCCCACCCGATCAGCCGCCGCCCGCGCTGCGCGAGCCAGCCGTCGAAGTGCCGGATGAACCAGGACTGGAGCCCGTCCTCCCCGTCCACCCCCAGCTCGCGGATCCGCTCCTGCGCCGCCCGGGAGGCCTGCCACTGCGCCTTGGGGCACTCGTCCCCGCCCACGTGCACGAAGGGCGAGACCTCCGCCGGGAACAGCTCCAGCAGCTCCTCGAAGACCCCCTCGTAGAACCGCAGCACCCCCTCGGTCGGCGCGAGCACGTTCTCGGTGATCCCCCAGTCGTCCCACACCTCCAGCGCCGAGGTGTCGACCACGTCCGTGTTCCCCAGCTCCGGGTACGCGGCGATCGCGGCCTGCGAATGCCCCGGTACGTCGATCTCCGGGACCACCCGTACGTGCCGCTCGGCGGCGTACGCGACGATCTCGCGGATGTCGTCCTGGGTGTAGTAGCCGCCGTGCGGGGTCTCGTTCCACAGCGGCGAGGCCCGGTGCCCCCACCGGCTGCGCGCCCGCCACGCGCCGACCTCGGTGAGGCGCGGGTGGCGCTTGATCTCGATCCGCCAGCCCTGGTCGTCCGTCAGGTGCAGGTGCAGCACGTTGAGCTTGTGCGCGGCGAGCAGGTCGATGTAGCGCAGCACCCCGTCCTTGGGCATGAAGTGCCGGGCGACGTCGAGCATCAGCCCGCGCCACCCGAAGCGGGGGCTGTCGGCGATCCGCCCACAGGGCAGGCTCCACGCGCGCCCGGGCAGCGGCGCCTTGCGGTAGGCGTCCGGCCCCAGCAGCTGACGCAGCGTCTGGAAGCCCCAGAACAGCCCGGCCTCGCTCGCACCCACCAGCTCGACGCCCGTGGCGTCGACCGTGATCCCGTACGACTCGGGCCCCGGCCGCTCCGCGCCCTCCGGGTCCAGGCGCAGCGTCACGTCCGCGGCCGCACCGGGCCCGGCGGCCGGCAGGCTCCAGCCGGTGGCCGCACCGAGCTCCCGGCGAAGCAGACGCGCCACGCCCTGCGTGCCGGGACCGGCCGCGAGGGCCGGCTCGGGGCCGAACTCGTAGCGGAGCCCGTCCTCGTCGAAGACGGCGACCCGGGGTGCGGGGATCAGGTCCATGCGTCAGCCCTTCGCAGCAGCCTGTTGCACCCTGCGCAACACCCGTTCCACAGAGCGCTCGTCGCGCCGACCCTAGTACGCAGAAGGCCCCCGCGGCGCGACAATGCGCGCCCCGGGGGCCTTGGTCCTGCCAGGAGGGGTTGGACCTACTGGTCCTTGCCGCCCTTGTCCTTGTCCCCACCGGGGCCCATGGACTCGTAGATCTCCTTGCACATGGGGCAGACCGGGTACTTCTTCGGGTCCCGACCCGGTACCCAGACCTTGCCGCAGAGCGCGACGACGGGGGTCCCGTCGAGCGCGCTCGCCATGATCTTGTCCTTCTGGACGTAGTGGGCGAAGCGCTCGTGGTCGCCGTCACCGTGCGACACCTGCGGCGTCGGCTCTACGAGGGTTCCCGTGCCAGTCCCGCGCTCGGGCTCAAGAGTGCTCATGGACCCAGGGTACTTAACCGCGCGCCCGTCAGTTGAGCGACGGGTCGTCCGGATAGGTGGCGACCATCGCGAGTTCGCTGCGCTGGCGGCGCAGCACCGCCCGCCACAGCCGTTCCGGATCCGGGAAGGACACGTCGCCGGGCTCCGACTCCACCACGTACCAGGCGCCGTCGCCCAGCTCCGCCTCCAGCTGGCCCGGGCCCCAGCCCGAGTAGCCGGCGAAGATCCGCAGGCCGCCCAGGGCCGCGGCCAGCAGTTCCGGCGGCGCCTCCAGGTCGACCAGCCCGATCGCCCCGTGCACCCGGCGCCAGCCGAGGGGGCCCTCCTCGCCCGGGATGACGGCCAACCCGAGCGCCGAGTCCAGCGCCACGGGCCCGCCCTGGAAGACCACGCCCGGGGCGCCGGCCAGGGGCGCCCAGGGCAGCAGGACGTCACCGACTCCCACGGGAGTCGGCCGGTTGAGGACCACGCCGAGCGAGCCCTGCTCGTCGTGGTCGAGCAGCAGCACCACCGCGCGGTCGAAATTCGGGTCCGCGAGGGTGGGGGTGGCCACGAGCAGCCGCCCTGTGAGGGAGGACACCTCGGTCATGCCGCCATGATCCCGCACATTCGCCGATTACGGGGAGCGGGCGGAGAGATCGGATCGTACGCAGCTCAGGGCGCACGGCAGCAGGAAGGAGCGCGCACGGACGGCCCAACGGGACACCTCGCCGGAACGCAACGCTCCGCCATGTGGTCGGTACGGAGGGTGTTGTGCCGAATTCATGACAGTCCTACGGCCACGTCTGCCTTACGAACAAGGGGGTGGTGGCCCTTACCCTTTTCCCTGGCCCCCTGCCCACCCCACTCCGGAACGCGAGATTCATGACCGGCACAGACGATGTCCTGCTTGTCCACGGCGGTACCCCGCTTGAGGGCGAGATCCGTGTCCGCGGTGCGAAGAACCTCGTGCCCAAGGCCATGGTCGCCGCTCTGCTCGGCAGCGAACCCAGCCGGCTGCGCAACGTTCCCGACATCCGTGACGTGCGGGTCGTGCGCGGGCTGCTCCAGCTGCACGGCGTGACGGTCCGTCCCGGCGAGGAGCCGGGCGAGCTGGTGCTCGACCCCACCCACGTCGAGAGCGCCAACGTCGCCGACATCGACGCCCACGCGGGCTCGTCGCGCATCCCGATCCTGTTCTGCGGCCCCCTGCTGCACCGCCTCGGCCACGCCTTCATCCCGGGCCTCGGCGGCTGCGACATCGGCGGACGGCCGATCGACTTCCACTTCGACGTGCTCCGCCAGTTCGGCGCGACCATCGAGAAGCGCGAGGGCGGCCAGTACCTGGAGGCCCCGCAGCGCCTTCGCGGCTGCAAGATCCGCCTGCCCTACCCGTCGGTCGGCTCGACCGAGCAGGTGCTGCTGACGGCCGTCCTGGCCGAGGGCGTCACCGAGCTCAGCAACGCCGCGGTGGAGCCGGAGATCGAGGACCTCATCTGCGTCCTGCAGAAGATGGGCGCGATCATCTCCGTCGACACCGACCGGACCATCCGGATCACCGGTGTCGACCGCCTCGGCGGCTACAACCACAAGGCGCTCCCGGACCGCCTGGAGGCGGCCTCCTGGGCTTCCGCGGCCCTGGCCACCGGCGGCAACATCTACGTGCGCGGCGCACAGCAGCGCTCGATGATGACCTTCCTGAACACCTTCCGCCGGGTCGGCGGGGCGTTCGAGATCGACGACGACGGCATCCGCTTCTGGCACCCGGGCGGCCCGCTCAAGGCCATCGCGCTGGAGACCGACGTACACCCCGGTTTCCAGACCGACTGGCAGCAGCCGCTCGTGGTGGCGCTGACGCAGGCCTCCGGCCTGTCGATCGTCCACGAGACGGTCTACGAGTCGCGGCTCGGCTTCACCTCCGCGCTCAACCAGATGGGTGCTCACATCCAGCTGTACCGGGAGTGCCTGGGCGGCTCGGCCTGCCGTTTCGGCCAGCGCAACTTCCTGCACTCGGCGGTCGTCTCCGGCCCCACCAAGCTGCAGGGCGCCGACCTGGTCATCCCCGACCTGCGCGGCGGGTTCTCGTACCTGATCGCGGCGCTGGCGGCCGAGGGCACTTCGCGGGTCCACGGCATCGACCTGATCAACCGCGGCTACGAGAACTTCATGGAGAAGCTCGTCGAGCTCGGCGCGAAGGTCGAACTCCCGGGCGGCGACCTCGTCTGAGCCGTACCGCGTCCTGCCGTACGGACTGAGCCCCCCGGGCCCCCGCAAGGGCCCGGGGGGCTTTCCCGTGCCTCCTGGGCCCGTCCAGGGGCCGTGCGGGCCGTACGGGGCCCTGCGCAGGGCCTGCACGGGCCTGCACGGGCCCGCTCCCGGCCTGCGCGGCCCCGCGCCCGCCCCGGACCGGCCCAAAACCGGCCCCGGACAAGGCAGAAGGGCGGCCGCCCCTCCTGGGGTGACCGCCCTTCGCCGTACTACGTATTACTGCGCACTGCTGCCGTTCCAAAGGCCGGTGCGGCCTTCGGCGCCGGGGGCAGGACTACTTGCCCTTGGCGGCTTCCTTGAGCTTGGAGCCCGCGGAGACCTTCACGCTGTAGCCGGCCGGGATCTGGATGGGGTCGCCGGTCTGCGGGTTGCGCGCGGTGCGAGCGGCACGGTGGGTGCGCTCGAAGGTCAGGAAGCCGGGGATGGTGACCTTCTCGTCGCCCTTGGCGACAATCTCGCCGACGGTCTCGGCGAGCGCGGCCAGAACGGCGTCGGCGTCCTTGCGGGTCACCTCGGCGCGCTCGGACAGAGCGGCCACCAGCTCACTGCGGTTCATGTTGTACTCCCGTGTTCAACTTGCCTTAGAGGCGTGAGATCGAAGCCGATGCTGCCAGGGCCCTAGGACAGTCCCCGGACCCGGGTCTGAACGTCAGACCCTCTCGCCCGGTTACGCATCCTGCCCCCACCAGCGGCGGGAAAGCCAATCCGGCACCCGCCGGGGTCACACGAAAAGCGCCACAGTCACCCAGCGGTGACGCTCCGTCCACGCCCTCGCTCACACGCCGCTGCGGACCGCGGACCTCGCGGGCATCCCCGCAACCCTAGAGGCGGCCCGCCGGGCCCGCATCTCGCGACGCGCCGGGAGCGGCAGTCCGTGAGGGCGGTCACAAGGACCGCCCCACCGGCTTCGCGTCGGCTCTCAGCCCGCCGAGGCGGCCTTGCGGACGGCGCCCGCGACCGCGCCCGCGACCTTGTCGTTGAACACCGACGGGATGATGTAGTTCGCGTTCAGCTCGTCCTCGCCGACGACGTCCGCCAGGGCGGCCGCGGCGGCCAGCATCATGTCGGTGTTCACCGTGCGGGACTGGGCGTCCAGCAGGCCGCGGAAGACACCCGGGAAGACCAGCACGTTGTTGATCTGGTTCGGGAAGTCGGAGCGTCCGGTGGCGACGACGGCGGCGGTCTGGCGGGCGACGGCCGGGTCCACCTCGGGGTCCGGGTTCGCGAGCGCGAACACGATCGCGCCTTCGGCCATGGCGGCGACGTCCTCGCCGGAGAGCACGTTCGGGGCCGAGACGCCGATGAAGACGTCGGCGCCGACCACGGCCTCCTTCAACGTGCCCGTGTAGCCCTCGGGGTTGGTGTTGTCGGCGATCCAGCGCAGCGGGGAGTCGGGGGCGGCGTCGACGAGGTCGGGGCGGTCCGCGTGCACGACGCCGTGGATGTCGGCGCTGACGGCGTTCTTGACGCCCGCCGCGAGGAGCAGCTTGAGGATGGCGGTACCGGCCGCGCCGGCGCCCGACATGACGACCTTGACGTCCCCAACTGCCTTGCCCACTACGCGCAGTGCGTTGGTGAGGGCGGCGAGCACGACGATCGCGGTGCCGTGCTGGTCGTCGTGGAAGACGGGGATGTCGAGGGCCTCGCGCAGGCGGGCCTCGATCTCGAAGCAGCGCGGCGCGGAGATGTCCTCCAGGTTGATGCCGGCGAAGCCCGGGGCGATGGCCTTGACGATGGCGACGATCTCGTCGCTGTCCTGGGTGTCGAGGCAGATCGGCCAGGCGTCGATGCCCGCGAAGCGCTTGAAGAGGGCCGCCTTGCCCTCCATGACGGGCAGCGCGGCCATCGGACCGATGTTGCCCAGGCCCAGTACGGCGGAGCCGTCCGTCACGACTGCGACGGAGTTGCGCTTGATGGTCAGGCGGCGCGCGTCCTCGGGGTTCTCGGCGATCGCCATGCACACGCGGGCCACGCCCGGGGTGTAGATCATCGAGAGGTCGTCACGGTTGCGGATGGGGTGCTTGGACGCCATCTCGATCTTGCCGCCGAGGTGCATCAGGAAGGTGCGGTCGGAGACCTTGCCGAGGCTGACGCCCTCGATCCCGCGCAGCTTCTCGACGATCTCGTCCGCGTGCGCGGTGGAGGTCGCGGCGATGGTGACGTCGATCCGGAGCTTCTCGTGGCCGGAGGCGGTCACGTCGAGGCCGGTGACCGAGCCGCCGGAGGACTCCACGGCGGTGGTGAGCTGGGAGACCGCGGTTCCGCTCGCGGGCACTTCCAGACGGACCGTCATCGAATACGAGACGCTGGGCGCCGTTGCCATGGCCGTGTTTCCTCTTCTGTCCCTGGTTCCCTGTACACGCAGGGCCCGCTACACACCAGGTGTTGCAGGACCTGTTGTCCGATCGTCCCACCTACCAGCCAGTACAAGGTAACCAGCTACAAATTTCGGAAAGACTCTTCCACCATACGAGATTGCACGGGTGTTCGGAATGGTGGGTCCATACGAAACAGGTCCGCGCCCTCCACTGGTGGAGGGCGCGGACCTGGTGATGCACACGTATATGACACCGACCCGCCATGCTCGCCTCGCGGCAAGTGGTCGCTCTAAGCGACGAAGGTTGGGCCCGGGGGCTTGGATCGAGTCGGTGCCGTACCCAGGCTAACAAAGGATCGCCGGAACGGGCCCCCCTGCTCGAAGTCGGTTCAAAAGCACCACGCTCCTGGCCGCGGACCATACGGCCCTACGAAGCCCGCCCCCGGGCACCGCCTACGGCAGCAGCAGCTCCGGCACCCCGTCCGCGTCGGGCTTGTCCCGGTCTGCCGAGACCACCGTCAGCTGCTGCGTCGCGCGCGTCAGCGCCACGTACAGCACCCGCAGGCCCGCCGGGGACTCGTCCGCGATCTCCGCCGGGGAGACGACCACCGTGGCGTCGTACTCCAGGCCCTTGGCCTCCAGGCTGCCCAGCGCCACCGCCCGCCCGCCCAGGTCGGCGAGCCAGCCCGCGGCCTGCTCGCGCCGGTCCATGGCCACGACCACGCCGACGGTGCCGTCGACCTGCTCCAGCAGCCGCCGGGTCTCCTCCCGGACCGCGGAGCCGAGATCGCTCCCGGCGGCCGTGAAACGGGGCTCCAGGCCCGTGGAGCGCACCGCCGTGGGCGGCTCCATCCCCGGCATCGCCAGGCGCAGCACCCGGGACGCGACCTCGGCGACCTCCGCCGGGTTGCGGTAGTTCACGGTCAGCGTGAACCGCCGGCGCGGCCGGCTGCCCAGGGCCTCGTCGCGGGCCGCGGCCGCCTCCTCCTGGTCGGTCCAGGAGGACTGCGCCGGGTCGCCGACCACCGTCCAGGTGCCCATCCGGCCCCGGCGGCCCACCATCCGCCACTGCATCGGCGTCAGGTCCTGGGCCTCGTCCACGATGACGTGCGCGTACTCGGTGCGCTCCGCCGCGAGCCGCTCGGCCCGCTCCCACTGGGTCTCCTCGCGGGTCGGCATCAGTTCCTCCAGCCCGCTGAGCTGGTCCAACGGGTCCATCTCCCGCTTGCGCTTGGGCCGGGCGGGGGCGCCGAGCAGCAGCTGGAGCTCGTCGAGCAGCGCCACGTCGTGCACCGACAGCGGGCCCTTGCCGTCCGGGCCCACCCGGCGCAGCGAGCGGGCGAGCTGGCGGATCTCGCGCTGGTTCAGGTCCCGGCGCGCCCAGCGGCCCAGGTGGCGCTCGTCGGCCAGCGCGGCGAGCACGGCGCGCGGGGTGAGCTCGGGCCACCAGGCGTTCAGGAAGCCGATGAAGGCGTCCTCGGTGGAGATGTCCTCGTCGAAGGCGGAGCGCAGCTCGGCGGCCAGCTCGGGGTCGCTGTGCCGGCCGGCGCCGCCCGACTTCGCGTAGAGGGCGTCGAGCAGCAGCTTGCGGGCGCGCGGGCGCAGCAGGTTGACGGGGGCGGTGCCGCTGAGCACGTTCTGCCGGATCCGGTTCAGCTCGTCGGCCTCCAGCTCCTGGCGGCGGCCGAAGGCCACCACGCGCAGCCGGTCGGGGGCGCCGCCGAGCTCCAGTGCGCCCCGTACGGCCTTGCGGAGCACCTTGAGCATCCGGGAGGTGCCCTTGACGCGGGCCACGGCCGGGGAGTCGTACGTGGTGGCCTCCGCGCCGTCGACGAGCGAGCCGAGCGCCCGGATGGCCACCTGGCCCTCCTCGCCGAGGGAGGGCAGCACGCCCTCGGTGTAGGCGACGAGCAGCGGCGTCGGGGAGACGATCAGGATGCCGCCGGAGTAGCGGCGCCGGTCCTGGTAGAGCAGGTAGGCGGCGCGGTGCAGGGCGACGGCGGTCTTGCCCGTGCCGGGGCCGCCGGCGACCTCGGCGACGGACGCGGCGGGGGCCCGGATGACCAGGTCCTGCTCGGCCTGGATGGACGAGACGATGTCGCGCATGGAGTGCGTACGGGCCCGCCCCAGGGCGGCCATCAGCGCGCCGTCGCCGATGGCGGGGAGCTCCTGGCCGTTCAGGGAGGCGGTGACCTCGGGACGCATCAGGTCGTCCTCGACGCCCAGCACCTTGCGGCCCTTGGAGCGGATGACGCGGCGGCGCACGACGCGGCCGGGGTCCTTGGGCGTGGAGCGGTAGAACGGCGCGGCGGCGGGCGCGCGCCAGTCGATGACCAGCGGCGCGTAGTCGGAGTCGAGGACTCCGATGCGGCCGATGTGCAGCGTCTCGGCGATGTCGGCGGTGAGGTCCTCGCGGATCGCGTCGTCGGCCGGCTCGACCGAGGTGTACGCGCCGTCCGGGCCCTTCTCCCCGTCCTTGCCGAGCACCAGGTCGATGCGGCCGAAGAGGAAGTCCTCGAACTCGTTGTTGAGCCGGTTCAGGTGGATGCCCGCCCGGAAGACCTGCGCGTCGCGCTCGGCGAGCGCGCCGGGCGTCCCCACCTGGCCGCGCTTGGCGGCGTCGTTCATGAGGAACTCGGCCTCGTGGATCTTCTCCTCAAGGCGTCGGTACACCTGGTCGAGATGCGTCTGCTCGACCGCGATCTCCCGATCGCGGACGGAATCCGCCGTGCTGTCGACAGCGGCATTCTGCGCGGCCACCAAGGCCCCCTTCTGACGTGCATGGGCGACCGTCAACCGTACGCGAATCGGGCCCCTGTCCGCACGCCCGTTCCGGAACCGGGGGGTGCCTTGCCGGTCAGCGGGTCACGCGGACCCGGCGGCCAGGGCCCGGCGGCGGTGCCGGGCGACCCGCTCCCGGTTGCCGCACAGCTCGCTGGAGCACCAGCGGCGCCGGTGGCCGCGGGAAGTGTCCAGGTAGACCCGGGTGCAGCCGTCGCCCTCGCAGGCCCGCAGCAACGCCAGGTCGCCGGGGTCGGTGAGCAGCTCGACGGCGTCGCGGGCCACGGCCGCGAGCAGCGCCCCGCACTCCACACCGCCGCACAACTCCCGTACGAGGTGCCCTTCTTGGTCCCGTACGGCACACAGCCCGGGGGGTGGTCCGGCAGCCAGCGCGTTGACCCGGGCCAGGGCGCTCTCGTCGGGATCGCTCCCGATCAGCTCGGCCCGTACGAGGGTCTCCACGTCGGCGCGCAGGGCCCGGAAGGCGGCGGCCCAGTCGGGCCCCACCCGGGCGAGCGGAGTCCGGTCGGGCACCAGCCCGGCCCCGGCGAGCCAGAGCCGCAGCGCGTCGCCGTCCCGGATCCCCTCGCGGGGGGCGAAGGTGGCCACCAGGTCCAGGCAGACCCGCCCGCAGTCGAACCGCATGCCGTCAGCCTCCCGTCGTGGGGTGCCGTACCAGATTGCCGCCCGGCGGGTCGCAACGGAAGCCCCCGAACCGGTGGGGCTCCGGCTGCCACATCCAGCCTCGTCGGCGTTTGAGGCGCGGGGTGTGGGGCGGAGCCCCAGCAGCGGCGCGGGCGCCGAACCGCTTGGTTCCGGATGCGGCACCGTTGCCGGGGGCGCTGCTCCCCGGACCCCCGCGCCTCAAACGCCGGCGAGGCTGGAACGGTGCGGCGGGGCTAAAGGGGCGGCGGGTCGTCGTGCAGCAGCCGCTGGAACAGGCAGTGGTCGCGCCACTCACCGTTGATGTGCAGATAGCGCGGCGCGAGTCCGAACTGCTCGAAGCCCGCCTTCGCCAACACCCGCTGCGAGGCCAGGTTGTCGACCAGCGTGCCCGCCTCCACGCGGTGCAGGCCCACCTCGTCGCGGGCGATCCGGCAGACCTCCTTGGCCGCGGCCGTGGCCAGTCCCTTGCCGTGCCAGGCCGTGTCGACCCAGTAGCCGAGCCCGCCGCTGCTCAGCGGCCCGTGCTGGATGTTGCCGAGGTTGATGGTCCCCAGCGGCGCACCGTCGGCGAGGTCCACGAACACGTACGGCAGCAGCCGCCCGGCGGCCTGTGACTCGAGCTGCTGCTCGATCCGCTCCCGCTGCGCCGCCTCGGTGTAGAACGCGTCCGGCCGGAAAAGACCCGGCTCCGTGGGCGCCATGTACGCCCGGTTCCGCGCGAACGCCTCGGCCAGCCCGGCGGCGTCGCCCAGCGCGACGCCCCTCATCTCCACCCCGTCAATGATCATCCCCGCACGCTAGCCGAGGACCCCCCGGGCCGTCACCGCATCGAGCGGGAGCTCCCCGTACTTGGCTTCGCCGCCCGCGTCCAGCGACAGCCGGTAGCCGCGCTTGACCACCGTCTGGATCAGGTTCGGCGCTCCCAGGGCCACCCTCAGCCGGGCCATCGCCGTCTCCACCGCGTGCTCGTCGCGGCCCGCGCCCGGCAGTGTCCGCAGCAGGTCCGCCCGGGCCACCACCCATCCCGGCCGCCGGGCCAGCGCCCGCAGCAGGGCCATGCCGGCCGGCGGCACCGGCCGCAGCTCCTCGTCCACCAGGACCGCGTGGCCCCGGATCTCCATCCGGTGCCCGGCCACCGGCAGCACCCGGGCCCGGCCGGGCAGCTCCTGGCAGAGCAGCTGCACCAGCGGGCCCAGCCGGAACCGCTCCGGCTGCACGGTGTCCACCCCGTGCGCCTGCAACGGCAGCGCGGTCATCGGCCCGACGCACGCGGACAGCACCCCGCCGCGCAGCGCGTCCAGCACGGCCTCCCGTACGCCCCGCTCCTCGGCCCGCGACAGCAGCGAGGCCGCCGCCGGCGCCGAGGTGAAGCTGACGGCGTCCACCGCGCCGCAGGCGATCGCGTCCAGCAGCCGGTCCAGCGGAGCGAGGTCCTCCGGCGCCATCCACCGGTACACCGGGACCACGACCACCTCGGCCCCGCCGGCCCGCAGCGCCTCGACGAAGCCGGGCAGGGGCTCCCCGTGCAGCTGGAGCGCGATCCGCCGCCCGGCCACCCCGGCCGACAGCAGCCGCTGCAGCACCTCGGCGAGCGATTCGGACTCCGGGGACCAGGTCTCCACGAGCCCCGCGGCCCGGATGGCCCCCTTCACCTTCGGCCCGCGCGCCAGCAGTTCGGTGGCCCGCAGCCGTTCCAGCAGTTCCTCGCCGACCCCCCACCCGTCGGCGGCCTCGATCCACCCGCGGAAGCCGATGGCCGTGGTGGCCACGACCACGTCCGGTGCGAGGCCGATCAGTTCCTTGGTGGCGGCCAGCAGCTCGCTGTCGTCGGCGAGCGGCACGATCCGCAGCGCCGGGGCGTGCAGCACCGCCGCTCCGCGCCGCCGCAGCAGCGCGATGAGTTCGTCAGCCCGCCGGGCGGCGGTGACCCCGACGGTGAAGCCCGCGAGCGGGCCGGTCTTCGTGTCGTCCATCGTGACCTGCCTACTGACGCATGGGGGGGCGGTACGGGTGAACCGAGAGTGCCAAGGCGGCATGTCGGTCTCGGTTCACCTGTATTTCGCCCCGGTTACACCGACGTGAGCTGCGGCTTCGCCTCGACCCCGGCCGCAGGGACCACCGCGGCGGCCGGCCGGCGAAGGTATACCGCCCACGTCACCGCGCAGCACAGGGCGTAGAAGCCGAGGAAGGTGACGAAGGCCGCCGTGCCCGAGCCGGAGGTGCGGAACGCCTCCCGGAAGACCAGGTTGATGCCCAGTCCGCCGAGTGCGCCGACCGCCCCGATCAGTCCCATGGCGGCGCCGGAGAGCCGCCGCCCGTACGCCGCCGCGGCCTCGCCGCTCATGCCGCGGGCGAGCGCCTTGGCCTGGAAGATGCCCGGGATCATCTTGTACGTCGATCCGTTGCCGAGGCCGGAGAGGACGAACAGCGCCACGAAGCCGACGAGGAACACGGCCAGCGAGTGCCGCTGCGAGGCGAACACGACCACTCCGGTCGCCGCCGCCATCGCCACGAACGTCCCCAGGGTGATCCGCGCCCCGCCGAACCGGTCCGCCAGCGCCCCGCCCACCGGCCGGATCAGCGATCCGAGCAGCGGTCCGATGAAGGTCAGCGAGGCGGCCTGGAGCGGGGTGCGCCCGAACTGGGTCTGGAGGACCAGTCCGAAGGCGAAGCTGTATCCGATGAAGGACCCGAACGTCCCGATGTAGAGGAACGACATGATCCAGGTGTGCGCGTCCTTGACCGCCTCGCGGACCGCGCCGGTGTCGTTGCGCACGGGCGCCAGGTTGTCCATCCGTGCGGCCGCCAGCCCGGCCGCGATCACGATCAGCGGGATGTAGGCGCCGAGCAGGAGCCGCGGGTGCGTGGCCCCGGCGGTGGCGATGACCAGCAGTCCGGCCAGCTGGACCACCGGCACGCCGATGTTGCCGCCGCCGGCGTTCAGGCCGAGCGCCCAGCCCTTCTTGCGCAGCGGGAAGAAGGCGTTGATGTTGGTCATGGAGGAGGCGAAGTTGCCGCCGCCCACCCCGGTGAGGGCGGCGACGAGCAGGAAGGTCCCGTACGAGGTGCCGGGCTCCATGACCACGATCGCGGCCACTGTCGGGGCGAGCAGCAGCAGCGCGCTGAAGACGGTCCAGTTGCGGCCGCCGAAGCGGGCGACGGCGAAGGTGTACGGCACCCGCACGAGCGCGCCGACGAAGGTGGCGGTCGCGATCAGGAAGAACTTCCCGGCCGGGTCGATGCCGTACTTGGGGCCCATGAAGAGGACCATCACGGACCAGAGCGACCAGATGGAGAACCCGATGTGCTCGGAGAGCACGGAGTAGACCAGGTTGCGGCGGGCGACCCGCTCCCCCGTTTCCTTCCAGAAGGTCTCGTCCTCGGGATCCCACTGCTCGATCCAGCGGCCCCCCTTGCGCGGTGCGGTCGTACCGGTCATCACACGCCTCCACAGCTGTCGCGTCCGTGGTGACGACCGTAGGAAGGGCGCGTTTCGGCCTCGGTCCCCGCCGGATGACCGCCGGGAAACCTTGCTCTCACCCGCCGCCCGGAGCGTGTGTGAGCCCTGCCGGGAGCCGGCTGCCGGGCGGCGGTTCCAGCCATCGCCGCTCGGTGGCCAGGGAGGCGGCGGCGGCGCGCAGGGCGTCCAGTCCGGGATGGCCGAAGCCCTTGCGCCACACCATCGACAGCGGCGACAGGGGCACGGGATCGGTCAGCGGCCGCTTCACGCAGCCCGGCATGTCGAGGAAGTCCACGGTCGCCAGCACCGGATTGCCGGTCTTGGCCATCACCCGGCTGAACTCCTCCTTGCCCACCGCCACCGGGGCGGGCGGCGCCATCTCGATGCCCCGCCCGGCGAACAGCTCGCGCGCCAGCCCCGTCCACTCCAGGGTCCGCGGGTTCCCGGCGCCCGCGTACACGGTCTCCCCGGCCAGCGCGTCCAGCGGTACGGCCTCCCGCGCGGCCAGGGCGTGCCCCTCGGGCAGCAGGACGGCGAGCGGCTCGTACCGTACGGGCAGCTGCGCGAGCGGCGCCCGCAGCGCCGGGTCGAGCCCGTCGGCGTACCCGAAGGCGACGTCGAGCCGCCCGGCCGCGATCTCGGCGGCGGCGTGGGTCAGCCCGCTCTCGAAGCGGGCCATCAGCTCGCAGTCCGGGGCGAGTTCGCGGGCCCGTTCCAGGACGACGCGGCCCGTACTGGGCCCGGCCGTGTTCAGGTCGACCAGGAGCGGGCGGGGGGCGGTGAAGGCGGCGGCCAGCTCCTCGTGCGCGGCCAGCACGCGGCGGGCCGGCGGCAGCAGCCGCTCCCCGTCGGCGGTCAGCTCGACGGCGCGGGTGGTGCGGACGAACAGCACGGCCCCCAGGGCCTGTTCGAGCCGGCGGATGTCGCGGCTGAGCGCCTGCTGGGCGACGTACAGTCGGGCGGCGGCGCGGGTGAAGTGCAGCTCCTCGGCGACGGCGACGAACCCGCGCAGCAGTCGGGGGTCCACATCGCGGTGCATCATCCCCGGAGACTAACAACACAACGGCATGAATGGGCTCCGAACAGGTGTTGGACGGTGCACCCGGTCCCGTCCGAGGGTGGTCCTCATGCCCCTCATGTCCGTCACCGGCAACACCCTCGTCATCGCGGCCGCTCCCACCCCCGCCCGTACCGCCGGCCGGACACCCGCACCCGGCCCGTACCGCCGCCTGTTCACCCTCCCCGGCACCCGCGGATTCACCGCCGGGAACCTCATCGCCCGGCTCCCCATGGGCATGTTCGGGATCAGCGCGGTCATGATGATCGCCGGCCAGCGCGGCTCGTACGCCCTCGCCGGCGCGGTCACGGCGACCGGTCTGGCCGCCACGGCGCTGGTCGCGCCCTGGACCGCCCGGCTGATCGACCGCCACGGCCAGGCCCGGATCGCCGTCCCGGCCACCCTGATCGCGGTCCTCGGCTCGGTCTCGCTGATCGTGTGCGTCCGTACGCAGGCCCCCGCCTGGACCCTCTTCGCCTCGTACGCGGCGACCGCCACCACCCCCAACATCGGCGGCATGTCCCGCGCCCGCTGGACGCACCTGCTGCGCGACTCCCCCGCCTCCCACCACACGGCGATGTCCTTCGAACAGGCCGCGGACGAGCTGTGTTTCATGCTCGGCCCGGTCGTGGCGGCCTTCCTGTGCACCGCCGTCTTCCCCGAGGCGGGCACCCTCGCCGGCGCGGCCCTGCTGCTCACCGGCATGCTGGTCTTCACCTCCTGCCGCTCCACCGAGCCCCCGGTGACGACGGCGCCCCGGCGCGGCTCGCCGCTGCGTGCCCTGAGCCCGCTGCTGCCCCTCTTCGTCGCCACGGGCGTGGTCTTCGGCTCGATGGAGGTCACCTCGATCGCCCACCTCGACGCCCAGGGCCTGGGCGCGGCCTCCGGCCCGGTCCTGGCCCTCCAGGCGGCGGGCTCCTGCGTGGCCGGCCTGCTCTACGGCACCCTGCGCCCCCGCTCGCTGAAGGCCTGCGTGTGCGCCCTGGCCGTCCTGATGGCCCTTCCGTGGGCCGCGGCGGCCACCGGCTCCGTGCCCGCCCTCGCCGGCGCCCTGCTGCTGGCCGGCATGGCCACGGCCCCGACCATGGTCACGGCGATGTCCCGCGTGCACGCCCTGACCCCGCCGGGGCGCCTCAACGAGGGCATGACCCTCGCGGTCACGGCCATCTTCGCGGGCATCTCCGTCGGCGCGGCCACCGCCGGCCGGGCGGTGGAGAGCCTGGGCACGACCGCCGCCTACGGGGTGCCGGCCGCGGCCGCGCTGCTCGCGCTGGCGACGGCCGCGGCGATGCGCATCCGTCCGGCGGCCGAGTGATCGCGCCCGCGTGGGCGCCGTTCCGCCGGCGGCGGCCCGCCGGACATGACAAAGGCCCCGCAGCCGAGAGGCCGCGGGGCCTTTGCCCACATGGGATGAGTGGAGATGGCGGGAATCGAACCCGCGTCCAACGGTGCAGAAGCAGGGCTTCTCCGAGCGCAGTCCGCTGCGCTTTTCTCAGCCCCGGAGATCACACGGACAAGTCTCCGACGGGCTCAGTCACTGTTTGATTTCCCTCCAACCCCCGTGACCGGGGCTAGAGGTTTAGATCCCTTGTTGACGCCAGGATCCGGACCGGGACCACTTCCGGGCTGACGCTCCTCACAGAGGCTTCAGCTCACTGTTATTAGGCAGCGAGGGTGAAGCGGGAGTTATCGCTCTTGGAGTTGGCGATTATTGTTTGCGACATATGGTTAGCGAGATCATTGCCGCTTCCTCGGCTCGCTTCCCCTGCATCGACATCCGCTGTCGAAACCGATCATCCCCATGTTTCACGCTATTCAATTAGATGCTGCACAAAGTGCTCCACCCGCAAGCGGGGGGTGCTGACGCCATGGTACGCGAAGTGGACCACTGCGTGCCAGAAGATTAAACCGTGCCCCGCTGCTTGCGCCGCACGGCCGAGATCGCCCGGTTCGTCTCGCGGGTGTCCTGCTTCTCCCGCAGCGTCTGCCGCTTGTCGTACTCCTTCTTGCCCTTCGCCAGCGCGATCTCGACCTTCGCGCGGCCGTCCTTGAAGTACAGCGAGAGGGGCACGATCGTGTGACCCGACTCGTCCGCCTTGCGCTCCAGCTTGTCGATCTCCTCCCGGTGCATGAGGAGCTTCCGCTTGCGCCGGGCGCTGTGGTTGGTCCAGGTGCCCTGGCTGTACTCCGGCACGTGCACGTTGTAGAGCCACGCCTCGCGGCCCTCCACCGACACGAAGCCGTCCACCAGCGAGGCCCGGCCCTGTCGCATGGACTTGACCTCGGTGCCCGTGAGTACGAGACCGCACTCGTAGGTGTCGAGGATCGTGTAGTCGTGCCGCGCCTTCTTGTTCTGGGCGATCAGCTTGCGCCCTTTTTCCTTAGCCATAGTGCGGTCATTTTCGCACTACGGACCCACCCCGAGGCCACCCAATACTGTGGCGGCCCGTTCCTCGGCCCGCTCGCCCGCCGGCAGGTCCGGGGTGATGCCGCTGCCGTCCAGGCTGCGGCCCGCCGGCGTGCGGTACGTGCCCACCGTCAGCTCGGCCACCGAGCCGTCCGGGAGCTCGGTCGGCATCTGCACCGAGCCCTTGCCGAAGGTCCGGCTGCCCACCGCCACCGCCCGGCCCCGGTCCTGGAGGGCGCCCGTCACCAGTTCGGCCGCGCTCATCGTGCCGCCGTCGACCAGGGCCACCAGCGGCCGGGTCGTGTCCCCGCCCGGGGCCGCGTAGAGCGCGCGCTGGTCCCCCCGTACGTCGTACGTCGCCACGAGCCCGCCGTCCAGGAAGGCGGAGGCGGCCGTGACCGCCTCGGCGACCAGCCCGCCCGGGTTTCCGCGCAGGTCGAGCACCACCCCGCCGCCGGGCGGGGCCGCGCGGACGGCGTCCTTGACCCGCTCGCCGGAGCCGCGGGTGAAGGAGGCGACCTTGATGACGGTGACGCCGCCCGCGAGCTGCCGTACGGTCACCGGCTCGGTGCGCAGCTGCTCGCGGCGGACGGTCTCGGTGAGGTCCGCGCCGTCCCGGCTCAGGTTCAGCACGACGGGGGTGCCGGCCTCGCCGCGCAGCAGGGAGACCACGTCGGTCACCGCGAGGCCGGTGACGGCGTGCCCGTCGACGCTCAGCAGCCGGTCCCCGGCGCGCAGTCCGGCGCGGTCGGCGGGGCTGCCGGGCTGGACCTTGTCGACCTTGATCGTGCCGCCCGGGCCGCGCTCGGCCCAGACTCCGACACCGGTCCACTGGCCGTCGAGGCGCTCGCTGAAGGCGGCGTACTCGCCCTGGTCGTAGACGGTGCCCCAGCGGTCGCCGCTGCGGCTGACCACCTCCTGGGCGGCCTTCTTGCCGGACTTCCCCTCGGCGACGGCCTCGGCGGCGGCCCGGGCGACCGCGTCGCGGTCGGCGGTGCCGGTCTCGCGGGGCGCGGCGGGCGCGGGGGCGTCCGTACGGGTCGCCGCGGCGGCGCCCCCCTCGCGGTCCCAGCAGCCGGTGCACGCGCCGGCGGCGACGGCGGCGAGGAAAGCCAACGTCAAAACGGCCCCGCGACGCAGGTCGCGGGGCCGGAGACAGAAGGCGGGCAGACCCGGCATGGCGCCGAGTCTAGGACAAGCCCCGCGCCGGTACGGATGGTTGACCGGACCGCTCGCGGGGCGCTTGTCACACCTTCAGGTACTTGCGCAGGGCGATGAAGGCGGCCATGGAGGGCATCAGGAGGCCGATGAACAGCACGTAGGGCAGCTTGGCCAGCACCGATCCCCAGCCCATGAAGTCGATCAGCTGGATCTTGTCCCGCAGGCCGACACCGTGGTCGATCACGAAGTACTGGCCGGAAACGAGCATGGCGCAGGCGAAGAAGGCGCCGATGAGGCCGGCGACGGCGGCCTCCATGATGAAGGGGACCTGGATGTAGAAGCTGGAGGCACCCACCAGCCGCATGATCCCCGTCTCCCGCCTCCGGCTGAACGCCGAGACGCGCACGGTGTTGACGATCAGCAGCAGCGCCACGATCAGCATGATCAGCATGATGGCGATGGCGGCGATGTTGAGGTAGTTCAGGATCCGGAAGAGGTCGTCGATCGCCTGGCGCTGGTCGTCGACGGTGTGGATGCCGTCCCGTCCGGCGAAGGCGGAGGTGACGACCTTGTACTTCTCCGGGTTCTTGAGCTTGACCCGGAAGGACTCCTGCATCTGGTCGGGGGTGATGGAGGAGGCCAGGGCGGTGTGGCCGTACTGCTCCTGGTAGTGCTTGTACGCCTCGTCCGCGGACTCGTAGGCGACGGACTTGACCAGGGTCATCTGCTTGAGCTCGGACTCGATCTGCTTCTTCTGCTCTTCGGTCACCGCGCCCTTGCGGCAGGTGGCCACGCCCGCGGCGCCGCCTCCCGAGCCGTCGGGCTTGGCGGCGGCCTCGCTCGCCTCCTGGGCGTCCTGCTTGTTGCAGAGGTAGATCGAGACGTTGGCCTTGTCGTACCAGTAGCCCTTCATCCGGCCCACCTGCTCGCTCATGAGCAGGGAGCCGCCGAACAGGGCCAGCGAGAGGCCCACGGAGATGATGACCGCGAAGGTCATGGTGAGATTGCGACGGAGGCCGACGCCGATCTCCGACATGACGAACTGGGCGCGCATGACGTCTCAAGGGCCTTTCAGTGCTGGTAGCCGTAGACGCCGCGCGACTGGTCGCGTACGAGTCGGCCCTGTTCGAGTTCGATGACGCGCTTGCGCATCTGGTCCACGATCTGCTGATCGTGCGTCGCCATGATCACGGTGGTGCCGGTCCGGTTGATCCGGTCCAGCAGCTTCATGATCCCGACGGAGGTCTGGGGGTCGAGGTTGCCGGTGGGCTCGTCCGCGATCAGCAGGGCGGGGCGGTTGACGAAGGCGCGGGCGATGGCCACGCGCTGCTGCTCACCGCCGGAGAGCTCGCCGGGCATGCGCTCTTCCTTGCCGCCGAGGCCCACCAGTTCGAGGACCTGCGGGACGGCCTTGCGGATCTCGCCCCGCGGCTTGCCGATGACCTCCTGCGCGAAGGCCACGTTTTCGGCCACCGTCTTGTTGGGCAGCAGGCGGAAGTCCTGGAAGACGGTCCCCAACTGGCGCCGCATCTGCGGAACCTTCCAGTTGGAGAGCTTGGCGAGGTCCTTGCCCAGGACGTGCACCTGGCCGTGGCTCGCCCGCTCCTCGCGCAGGATGAGCCGCAGGAAGGTGGACTTGCCGGAGCCGGAGGAGCCGACCAGGAAGACGAACTCGCCCTTCGCGATGTCGAGGGAGACTTCTCTGAGTGCGGGGCGGCTCTGCTTCGGGTAGGACTTGGAGACGCTGTCGAATCGGATCACGGGTGCACCACGGTCGCCGGGAGTAGGTGTGCGTGACCATACGCGAACGGGCGCGAGGTGTGGACCCAGCGGCCGGAGTTGCCCGTTTTATCCCGAGGTGCGGGGTGGTCCCGATCGTGATTGCCCGGACGGGCCGCGCCGAATGTCGTCGAAGCTGGCACAGTGGTAGGGGGAACGGAGTGCTTCCCCATGCCGTTGTACATGAGTAAGAGGACCAAGGGGACGAGAGGAGGAGCGCATGACATATGACCGGCTCGTGTGCGCGAACTGCGCCGCACCCGTCAGCCAGGGCCGCTGCCCGGTGTGCCGGGCGAACCGGGAGCGCCTCCAGCAGCAGGAGGGCCCCTTCTCCGGCCTGAATCCCGTGACGCTCATCGTGCTCATGGTGATCCTCGTGGCGGCGCTGGTCCTGGTGGCCCAGCAGACCGCGTAGACGCACCGATCAAACGGAAGGGCCCGGACACCAGGGGTGTCCGGGCCCTTCACGCACATTCGCCCTTAGGCGGTCTGCTCCTGCTGCTTGCGCCAGCGGATCCCGGCCTCCAGGAAGCCGTCGATCTCGCCGTCGAGCACCGCCTGCGGGTTGCCGACCTCGAACTCCGTCCGCAGGTCCTTGACCATCTGGTACGGGTGCAGGACGTAGGAGCGCATCTGGTTGCCCCAGGAGCTGCCGCCGTCCTTGAGGGCGTCCATCTTGTCCTTCTCCTCCTGGCGGCGTCGCTCGAGCAGCTTGGCCTGGAGGACGTTCATCGCGCTGGCCTTGTTCTGGATCTGCGAGCGCTCGTTCTGGCAGGAGACCACGATGCCGGTCGGCAGGTGCGTGATGCGCACCGCCGAGTCGGTGGTGTTGACGCCCTGGCCGCCGGGGCCGGAGGCGCGGTACACGTCGACGCGCAGCTCGGCCTCGTCGATCTCGACGTGGTCGCTGGTCTCGACGACCGGCAGCACCTCGACGCCCGCGAAGGAGGTCTGGCGGCGGCCCTGGTTGTCGAAGGGCGAGATCCGCACGAGGCGGTGGGTGCCCTGCTCGACGGAAAGCGTGCCGTAGGCGTAGGGGGCCTTGACGACGAAGGTGGTCGACTTGATGCCGGCCTCTTCCGCGTACGAGGTCTCGTAGACCTCGGTCGGGTACCCGTGGCGCTCGGCCCAGCGCAGGTACATGCGCTGGAGGCGCTCGGCGAAGTCGGAGGCGTCGACGCCGCCGGCCTCGGCACGGATGTTGACCAGGGCCTCGCGCTCGGCGTACTCGCCGGAGAGCAGGGTCCGGACCTCCATCTCGTCCAGCGCCTTGCGGACGGAGACCAGCTCGGTCTCGGCCTCGGCGAGGGTGTCCGCGTCGTCCATCTCCTGGGCGAGCTCGAACAGCACCGCGAGGTCGTCGATGCGCCCGCGCAGGGTCTCGGTCTTGCGGACCTCGGCCTGGAGGTGCGAAAGCTTGCTCGTGATCTTCTGGGCGGCCTCCGGGTCGTCCCACAGGGACGGCGCGGCGGCCTGCTCCTCGAGCACGGCAATATCCGCCCTCAGCTTGTCGAGGTCCAGGACGGCCTCGATCGACCCCATGGTCGAGGAGAGGGACTTCAGCTCTTCGGAAACATCGACGACTGCCACGGGTCCAGCGTAGCCGGTCCTCGGACAAGGCCGTCCGGGCAGGCCGAATCACCCGTACTGATGGCGGGTCGTACGGGCGTACGCTCAGCGTATGACCGTTCTCCTCGTCAAGCGCCGCCATGTGGACCACATGCGTGTCACGACGACGAGCTGTCTGCCGCCGGACCTGTCCCAAGCCTGATCCAACCCGATCCGACTTGGTCCTGTACGCGGCCCAAGCGGTCCCGGCGCCATCCCTGCCGGTGATCCTCCCCACCCGCGGCCCCCGCCACCTCTGGGGAACAGGACCCCGTGACATCCGAAACGGAGCCGTCATGCCGTCCGCGCACACCTCCCTTCCCGTCCTTGACCTCTCCCAGGCCGACGACCCGGCCCAGCGGGCCGACTTCCTCAAGAAGCTGCACGCGGCAGCCCGGGACACCGGATTCCTGCACCTCACCGGGCACGGGGTCACCGCGGCCGAGAGCGACCGCATCCTGGAGCTGACCAGGGCGTTCTTCGCCCTCCCGGAGGCCGACCGGCTCGCCGTGAGCAATCTGAACTCCCCGCACTTCCGCGGCTACACCCGGATCGGCCACGAGCTGACCGGCGGGGCCTCCGACTGGCGGGACCAGCTGGACGTGGGCGCCGAGCGCCCGGCGCCGGTGGTGGGGCCGGACGACCCGGCGTACCTGTGGCTGGAGGGCCCGAACCAGTGGCCCGAGGCGCTCCCGGAGCTCCGTACGGCCGTCCTGGAGTGGCAGTCCCGCCTCGCGGCGGTGGCCCACCGCCTGCTCCAGGAGCTCCTCGTCTCGATCGGCGCCCCGGCGGACTTCTTCGACGCGGCCTTCGCGGACCGCCCCCACCTGCACACCAAGCTGATCCGCTACCCGGGATCCGCCCCCACGGGCACGGACCAGGGCGTCGGCGCGCACAAGGACTACGGCTTCCTCACCCTGCTGCTCCAGGACGCGGTCGGCGGGCTCCAGGTGGTCCGGGACGGCGGCTACCTCGACGTCCCGCCGCTCCCCGGTGCGTTCGTGGTGAACCTCGGTGAGCTGCTGGAGATCGCGACGGAGGGCTACCTGACGGCGACGGACCACCGGGTGGTCAGCCCGCCGGGTGCGGTGGAGCGGTATTCGGTGCCGTTCTTCTACAACCCGCGGCTGGACGCGGTGATCGACACCGTGCCCGGGGACTACCTGCGCTCGGCGCGGGGTGTCGTGCACGACGCGTCGAACCCGCTGCACGCCGAGTACGGGCGCAACGAGCTGAAGGGGTGGGTGCGGGCCCATCCCGCGGTTGCGCGGCGCTGGCACCCGGAACTGGTCGCCGCGTAGCCGCCCGCCGCCGCCCGCCCCTGCGCGGGACCTCCTGGGGCTCCGCCCCAGACCCCGCGCCTCAAACGCCGGCGAGGCTGAAATTCAGGGCCCCCGATCGCGGCGGCGCGCGGCTACGGGGTGCGGGGGCCCGACTGCTTGCTGTCCGGCGGGGTCGGGGACTCGTCGCCGCCGGACACGGCGAACCATGTGCCCAGCCCGACGGCTGCGGTCAGCGCCACGGCAGAGACGGACAGCACCAGCCGCCGCTTGCGCGCGGCCTCCGCCCGGTGCCGGGCGGAGCCCGGCCGGTGGCCACCCGCCGGCCGAGGGACCCGCGCGGTCCCCAGCGCGCCGCCCGCCAGCTCCTCCGGCCCCGGCACCCGCATCGAGGTGTGGGTGTCCCGGTTGGAGTCGGTCGCGGACCCCGGCACCAGCGGGACCACGCCCCGGCGGCGTACGGGATCGGCCGTGGGCTCGTCCGAGGGCTCCGGCTCCGGATCCGCGTCGTCCGGCTCGTCCACGTCCAGGGGCGGCATCCCGGCCAGCAGCGGCAGCAGGTCCCGCAGCCGGACCGACAGCTCCGAGGCCCGCAGCCGCGAGGCCGGGGCCTTGGCCAGGCACTGCACGATCAGCTGCCACAGCTCGTCGGGGATCCCCGGGAGGGGGACGACGGTCTCCGTGACGTGCCGCCTCAGCACTGCGCCCGGGTGGCCCCCGCCGAACGGGGTGAAACCGGCCAGCAGCTCGTACAGGACGGTGGCCAGGGCGTATATGTCCACGGCCGCCCGCGGGGGCAGGCCCTCCACGATCTCCGGCGCAAGGTAGTCCGGGGTGCCGATGATCCGGGTCGTCGGGGCCGAGGCCCGGCCGGCGGAGGCCCGCCGCGGGGAGTCGATGAGCTTGGCCACGCCGAAGTCGGTCAGCAGCGCCGGGTGCGCGCCGCCCGGGCCGAGCGGGCCCTGCATGTCCAGCAGGACGTTCTCCGGCTTGACGTCCCGGTGGACGACCCCGGCCGCGTGCGCCGCGGCCAGCGCGTCGGCCACGTCCGCGACGATCGCGACGGCCGCCTCGGGGGCGAGCCGCCGCTCGCGGTCGAGGCGCGTGCGCAGGTCCGTACCGCGTACGAGGTCCATGACGAGGGCCAGGTCGTTGCCGTCCACGACGAGGTCGCGGACGGAGACGACGTGCGGATGGTCCAGGCCGAGCAGCGCGCTGCGCTCCTGGACGAACCGTCCGACCAGTTCCTGGTCGGACGCGAGGTCCTCGCGCAGCAGTTTGACGGCGACGGGCCCGTCAGGCCCCTCGCCCAGCCACACCGTGCCCGCGCTGCCACGCCCCAGGATCTGGTGCGCGGTGTACCGGCTGCCGATCTTCCGTGCCACGACTGCTCCCTCAGCGGCTGGCGTACGCACCAAAGCTACGCGGCCGGATGGGCGTTGGAGGCCAGCAGGGGGCCGGATTCGCGGCGACCTTCACTTCTGCGGGCGAAATCACGTCCCAGAAGTCGACAAATCCACGAAGTCAGCGCTACAGGGCTCGTTTCAGGACTTGGTGGAGCCCGTCGAGCCCGTGGAGTCCCCTATGGCGCCGACCCAGTCGACGATGTCGCTGCCCCAGGTCCACAGCTGGTCCCACCAGCCGCGGCCGGTGCCGACCCACTCCTGGAGCGGAGTGAGCTCCCAGACCAGCCAGCCCGCCACGAAGAACAGCAGGATCACGACCAGGCAGCCCTTGAGGCAGCCGAGGCCGGGGATGTGCACCGGGTTGGCGCTGCGGCGGCGCGGTTCGCGCGGCTCCCGGGCGGCCGGCTGCTGTGGCGGCGGGGCCTGCGGGGGCTGCTGCTGCGGCTGGCGGTACTGCGGCTGCTGCGGCTGCTGGTACGGCTGAGGCTGGTGCTGCTGAGGCTGCGGCTGGTAGTGCTGCGGCGGCGGAGGCGCGTACTGCTGCTGCGGCTGCTGCTGCGGCTGCCGGTACTGGGGAGGCTGCTGCTGCGGCGGGCCCTGCCGGTACTGCTGCTGCTGTGGCTGCTGCGGCTGCTGGGGCCGGTGCTGCGGCGGCGGAGGCGCCTGGCGCTGCGGACGGCGCCGCAGCGGGTCCTCGCTCGGGTCGAGGTACTGCATCTGCGTCTGCTCGTTGCGGTCGCGGGCGGCCTGGAGCTGCGACTGCCACGGGTGCGGCTGGTCCGGCCGCTGCACGGGCGGCATGACCGAGGTGGCGTCGGCGGCGCCGACCGGCGGCATGACGCTGGTCATGGCGTTCGGGTCGTAGGCGCCCATGGGCGACGCGCCGGCGCCTCCGGGCAGCACCTGGGTGGCGTCCGCGGCGCCTGGGGGTACCCCCGGCGGTAGCTGGGGGAGGGTCTCGGGGACCGGCGCCGGCGAGGGGTCGGGCGCGAGCAGGGCGCCGACGCCGAGCGCGGCCTCCACCTCGGCGGCCGAGGAGTGCACGCCGATGCCGGCGGCGACCACGCGCAGGGCGCGGGCCAGGTTCACCGCGCTGGGGCGCTCGTTCGGCTCCTTGCGCAGGCAGCGCTCGATGACCGTCCACAGCGGATCGGGCACGGTCGAGGGGCGCTGCGGCTCCTCGCTGAGGTGCTGGTGCAGCACTTCGAGCGCGGTGCCGCCGCCGAACGGCGGGCGCCCGGTGAGCAGCTCGTAGAGGAGGATGCCGGCGCCGTAGATGTCGACGGCGGAGGTCTGCGGGCGGCCCTCGGCGGACTCGGGAGCGACGTAGGCCGGGGTGCCGACGAACTCGTGGGTGCGGGTCAGGCCCGGGGAGTCGGCGAGGCGGGCGATGCCGAAGTCGGTGAGCATCGGCTTCATCTGTCCGCCGCGCTCGTCGAGCAGCACGTTGGCGGGCTTCAGGTCGCGGTGGACCACGCCGTCGGCGTGGCTGGCGGCGAGCGCGTCCGCGATCTGGGCGGTCAGCAGGCTCGCGGCGACGGGTGTGAAGGGGCCGTTCTGGCGCAGGTACTTGTGCAGGTCCGGGCCGTCGATCAGGTCCATGACCAGGGCGAGCAGATCGCCCTCGACGACGAGGTCGCGCGTGCGCACGATGTTGGGGTGGGTCAGACGCAGCAGGACCGAACGCTCGCGCAGGAAGCGCATGACGATGTCGGCGTCCTGGGCCAGCTCCTCCTTGAGGACCTTGATGGCCAGGGTCTCGCCGGGCTGCCCCGCGACGGCCGCCTCGGCGCCCGCGGTCTCCCTCTGGCGTGCACGCCAGACAGTGCCCGTGGCGCCGCGCCCGAGCGGCTCCTCGAGCAAGTACTTGCTGCCGACTGGCCGCACGTCTCGCGCTCCCCTGCTGTCGTTCTGCTGTGGTCTTGTCGCGGTCGATCCGCTGATTGGTTTTCCGGCCCACTCTAGGGGGTGTCCCCGGGGAAGACGCCGGTCGTCGGAGGTTGGTTGCCGCACATATGTACGGAGGGTGACGTTTGGGGGGTATGCCGGAGGCGATTTTCCCCGACTTTCCCGGCCTCGCTGTCCGGATCCGGTTGCGGTCCGGACCGGACCGCGACCGATCAAGATCACTTGTCGGTGGGTGCCGGGCGTGTTGTCGGCGACAGGTGCGAGGATGCACACGTACGGAACGGCACGGGTCGGGAGCCCCGCCTTCCGTCAGACCTGACCGGACGACGCGTCCGTGCCGGGTGGGGGGCGATCGGGCAGCCATGTCCCGAAGTTCCCCTGCCGGGCGCACACACCGCGCACCGCGCAGAAGGGACCGCTGACGGCGATGCAGATCCGGCTGACCGTCCTTGGGTCGCGCAGCGGCCACCAGACCGCCCCCGCGAGCTGTGACGTGCTCGTCACGGCGCCCGCCGGTACCGCGCTGGCCGCGGTCGCCTCCGGGCTCGCGGCGACCGTCGGCGGACCCGACACCGGTGGCACGGTCGTGCTGTACGCCGGCTCCGAGCGCCTCGACCTCCAGCGCCGGGTGCTCGGTGAACCGCCGCTCGTGGACGGGGCGGTACTGGCCCTGCACATGCCTGTTCCGGACGTCCTGCCGGAGGACGGCCTCGGCGCACCCCAGCTGCACGTCGTCGCCGGACCCGACGCGGGCGGGGTGCACCTGCTGCACAGCGGGCAGATCCGGGTGGGCCGCTCGGCCGACGCCGACGTCCCCCTCGACGACCCCGACGTGTCCCGGCTGCACTGCGCGGTGACGGTGATCCGGGACGGCCGGGTCGCGGTGGCCGACCTGGACTCGACGAACGGCACCACGCTGGACGGCTCCCCGGTGGGAGCCCAGCCGGTCGCCCTGCCGCCGGGGGCGCTGCTGCGCGTCGGCGAGTCCACCCTGCGGCTGGCCCCGGCGGGCGCGGGCCCTCGCGCGGTGACCCCGGACCAGGAGGGCCACCTGGCCCTCGCGCCCGCGGCGGCGGCCGGTTCGAGCCGGTCGGGCGCCGGCCCGGCCGGGGCCGACGGGCCCTCGGGACCGCGCCCCGGCACCCCCGGCGGGACCCCGGACGCCTCCGGCGGAGCCGGACGCGTCACCGGGCCGCACGGCCCGGCCGGCGCGGCCGGCACGGCCGCCCCCGCCTGGTCGGCCGGGGCGGCTGGTTCCGGCGCGGCCGGAGAGGCGGGCCCCGGCCACGCGGTCATCGGCGGAGCCGGAACAGCGGGCCCCGGCCCCGTGACCACCGGCGGAGCCGGATCGGCGCCCCCCGGCGGCCGCCGCAAGGGACTCGGTGCGTGGGCCCGCAAGTGGGTGCGCGGGGAGGACCTCGCCGAAGCCGTGCCGGAAGCCGTGGCCACCACCGCCGCGCCCGACCCCGACGACCCCGCCACCCTGCTACTGGCCGCGATGGGGCCCACGGAGCGCCTGTGGTCCCGTACGCCCGGGCACCCGGCGGTGCTGGACGTGGGGCTCGGCGCCGGATGCCGCGTGTCCCTGCCCGCCGTCGGCGCCCTCGGCATCGCGGGGCCGCGGGCGCGGCTGGCCGGGGTCGCCCGCTGGGTGGTCGCGCAGCTGGCCGCCCTGCACGCGCCCGGGCAGCTGGAGATCGTGCTCGTCTCCACCGACCGGGCGCGCCCCCTCGCCGAGCGGCGGCGCGACTGGGGCTGGCTCGGCTGGCTGCCCCACGTACGGCCCGCGCACGGCCAGGACTGCCGGCTCCTCCTCGCGTACGACCGCGACCAGGCCGCCGCCCGCACCGGTGAGCTGACCCGGCGCCTCGACGAGAGCCCGCTCGGCACCCATTGGGCGGGCGCCGATCCCGAGCGGGTCCGGCAGGCCGCCGAGGCCTACGAGGGCCCGTACACGCTCGTCGTCCTCGACGGCGACACCGGCGCGGGCCCGCTGCGCGACCTCACCGGGCGGCTCGCCTCGCACGGCCCGGCCGCCGGGATCCACGTGCTCGCGCTCGCCGAGGCCCCCGCCGCCACGCCCGCCTCGCCGGTCACCGAGACGTGGGAGGCCGCGTGCGCGAGCACCCCCGCCTTCCGGGACTGCGGCGCGGTCGCCCTGCTCAGCGGGGACGTGGCCACGGCCGTACGGACCTTCGCGGTCGACGGCGGCAGGCCGGTCCCGGCCGGGGTGACCGCCACCGCCGACGCCGTCTCCGCCGCCTGGGCCGAGCGCTTCGCCCGGGCCCTGGCGCCCCTGCGCACCACCGACGGCGCCTGCGCCACACCGGTCCGGCCGACCGCGGCCACCCTGCCCGCCACCGCGCGGCTGCTGGACGAGCTGGGCCTCGCCCGGGCCACCCCTGCTTCGCTGATGGCCCGTTGGGCCGCCGCCACCGACCAGGGGCAGGGTGTGGGCGGCCTGGCCGAGATGGTGCTGGGCAGCGGGCGGCGCGGGCCGGTCGGCGCCGAGCTGGTCCACGACGGCCCGCACCTGATCATCGAGGGACCCGCCGGGAGCGGGCGGACCGAGCTCCTGCGGGCGGTGGCGGCCTCGCTGTCCGCGGCCGCCCGGCCCGACCGGCTCGGGCTGGTCCTCCTCGACGGGGCCGGTGGCGAGCGCGGCGACGGGCTGCTGCCCTGTACCGAGCTCCCGCACGTCTCCGCCCACCTGGTCGCCTCGGACCCGCTGCGCATGCGGGAGTTCGCGCAGGCGCTGGGCGCGGAGCTCAAGCGCCGCGACGAGCTGCTGGAGGGGCTGTCGTTCGCCGACTGGCACGCGCGGCGCGAGGTCTCCGACCGCATGGTCTCGCCCCGCCGGCCCACCGCGGGCGAACAGCGCGGCGACATCGACCCGCCCCGCACCGGGACGCTGCGGCTCCGCGCCGCAACCACCCGTACGGACCCGGCCGGCCCGAGCCCGCTGCCCCGCCTGGTGGTGCTGGTGGACGACCTCGACGCGCTGGTCGCGCCGGGGCTGGGCAGTACGGGCCGGCCCGCCGCGGGTTCGGTGGTCCGGGCGCTGGAGGCGGTGGCCCGCGAGGGCGCCCGGCTCGGCGTGCACCTGGTGGCCACCACCGCCCGTCCCGACCGTACGGCCGACACCGGTCTGGCCCGGCTGGCCACCCTGCGGGTGGAGCTCGACGCCCCCGATCAGCCGGGCCCGGGCCGCGGCCTGCTCCGGTACTCCGACAACCGGACGGTCCCGTTCCAGGCCGGCCGGGTCACCGGCCGGATCCCCCGGACGGCGACCCAGCGGCCGACCGTGGTCCCGGTGGAATGGGAGCGGATGGGTGATCCGCCGGCCCGCCGCCCGGTGCGTGAGCTGGGCAACGGACCGACGGACCTCGCCCTGCTGGCCAGCGCCCTGGACCGGGCCTCGCACCTGGTCTCGGCGATACCGGTGCTGTTCCCGCCGGCCCCCTGATACCCGGGCCGTCCACAACCGGAGCGCCGCGACGCGGTATTGCGGGGCCGCGCGGGTCGGCGTAGACCTTGTGGTCCGGGACACACCACGGGCATCGGGGGCAGAACCATGCGCAAGCACGGAACGGGCCGTACGACACTCACCTGGACGGCGCTCGCCGCCGCGGGCGCGCTCGTACTCAGCGCCTGCGGAGGCGATGCGGACGAGAAGCCGGACCCGCCGCAGGGCGGTTCGGCCCAGCCGAAGCAGAGCGTGCAGTTACCGAAGCTGCCGGGCGAGAAGCTGGAGGTCGCGGCGGTCTGGACAGGGCCGGAGCAGGAGAACTTCACCAAGGTCCTGAAGGAGTTCGAGAAGCGGACGGGGGCCTCCGTCACCTTCGTGCCGGCCCAGGACCCGATCGTCACCTTCCTCGGCACGAAGATCGCCGGCGGGGCGCCGCCGGACGTGGCGCTGCTCCCGCAGGTCGGGGCGCTGGTCTCGGCGGTCCGGAACAAGTGGGCGCAGCCGGTGGGCGCGGAGGCCCAGGCCCAGCTCGACGCGAACTACTCGGCGGGCTGGAAGACGCTCGGCGCGGTCGACGGCACCCAGTACGGCGTGTACTACAAGGCCGCCAACAAGTCGCTGATCTGGTACAACGCGAAGGCCTTCGAGTCGGCGGGCGTCAAACCCCCGACGACCTGGAAGGAGCTGATCGCCGCGGCCGACACCCTGTCCGCCTCCGGTACGCCGGCCGTCTCGGTGGCGGGTGCGGACGGCTGGACCCTCACGGACTGGTTCGAGAACGTCTACCTCTCCCAGGCGGGCCCGGCGAAGTACGACCAGCTGGCCAAGCACCAGCTCAAGTGGACGGACGACAGCGTCAAGCAGGCCCTGACCACGCTCGGCGAACTGTTCGGGCGCAAGGACTTCCTGGCGGGCGGGCCGAGCGGGGCGCTGTCCACCGAGTTCCCGAAGTCGGTGACGCAGACCTTCACCGGCGGCGACCGGCCGGCGGCCGCGATGGTCTTCGAGGGCGACTTCGTGGCGGTGAACATCGCGCAGACCGATGCCAAGGTGGGCGAGGACGCCCTCGTCTTCCCCTTCCCGGCGGTCGGCGAGAAGGCGCCGGTGGTCTCGGGCGGTGACGTGGCGGTCGCGCTGAAGCCGTCGAAGGGCGCCCAGGCCCTGCTGACCTTCCTGGCCTCGGCGGACGCGGCGGAGATCCAGGCCCGCGAGGGCGGTTTCGTCTCCCCGAACAAGGCGGTCGACCCGGGCGCCTACCCGAACGACATCCAGCGGAACATCGCCAAGGCCCTGATCGCGGCGGGCGACGACTTCCGCTTCGACATGTCGGACCAGGCCCCGGCGGCCTTCGGCGGGACGCCGGGCGCGGGCGAGTGGAAGACGCTCCAGGACTTCCTGGCGAACCCGTCGGACGTGGCGGGCACCCAGGCGAAGCTGGAGGCGGACGCGGCCAAGGCCTACGGGAACTGATCCCGGTGGCGGCCACCTCCCAGGAGGCCCGGCGCCGCCGCCTGATCGCGGCGGCGTTCCTCCTCCCGGCCCTCGTGCTGCTCGGCGCGCTCGTCGTGCACCCCATCGGATACTCGGTCTACCGCAGCTTCTTCGACCGCTCCGGCGACTCCTTCGTCGGGGCCGGCAACTACCGCGAGATCCTGCACGACGACACGATCCGCACCGCCCTGAAGAACACGGCGGTGTGGGTGGTGCTCGCCCCGACCACGGCCACCGCGCTGGGCCTGATCTTCGCGGTGCTCACCGAACGGGTCCGCTGGGGCACCGCGTTCAAGCTGCTCGTCTTCATGCCGATGGCGATCTCGATGCTCGCGGCGGGCATCATCTTCCGGCTCGTCTACGACCACGATCCCGACCGGGGCGTCGCCAACGCGGTCTGGGTCGGGGTCCACGACACCTTCGCGGAGTCCTCGGCCTTCCCCAAGGCCCGCCCGGGCCGGGACTCCCCGCTGGTCCCGGCCGACGGGGGCGCCTTCGTGACCCGCGATCCCGTACGGGCGGGCGCGGCGGTGCTGCTTCCGCTGGTCGGCGTGGCCCCGGAGGCCCTGCCGGAGGGGACCCGTACGGCCGGGAAGCCGGCCCCTCTGCCGGGGAAGGTCACCGGCACCGTCTGGCAGGACTTCACCCGGGGCGGGGGCGGCGAGACGAACGTGGTCGACCCGACGGAGACAGGGTTCTCCGGGATGCGGATCGAGGCGGTCAAGGACGGCAAGGTGGTCGATAGGGCGACGGCCCGCGCCGACGGCACCTTCACCCTGTCCGCGAAGGCGGACGGGGCCCGGCTGCGGCTGCCCGCGGCGAACTTCCGGGAGGCGTACGCGGGGGTGCAGTGGCTCGGCCCGACGCTCGTCACCCCGGCGGTCATCGGGGCGTACGTATGGATGTGGGCCGGTTTCGCGATGGTGCTGATCGGGGCCGGGCTGGCCGCCGTACCGCGTGAGCTGCTGGAGGCGGCGCGGGTGGACGGGGCGAACGAGTGGCAGGTGTTCCGCAGGATCACGGTCCCGCTGCTGGCGCCCGTGCTGGCGGTCGTGCTCGTCACCCTCGTCATCAACGTCATGAAGATCTTCGACCTGGTCTTCGTGATCGCGCCGGGAGCGGTCCAGGACGACGCGAACGTGCTCGCGCTCCAGCTGTACCGGACCTCCTTCGGCACGGACGCCGATCCCGGGCTGGGCAGCGCCATCGCCGTGCTGCTGCTGGTGCTGGTGATCCCGGTGATGCTCGTGAACATCCGCAGGCTGCGGAAGGAGGGCTCCCGATGAGCAGCACCGAAGCAACGGCCGGCAGGTGGGCGGCCAAGGCGGCCGGCGGGGCGCTGCGCGTGTTCCTGGTGCTGGCCGCGCTGTTCTGGCTGCTGCCCACCCTCGGGCTGCTGATCTCCTCGTTCCTGTCCCCCACCGACCTCAACGAGGGCGGCTGGTGGCAGGTGCTGAGCGCGCCCTCGCGGCTGACGGCCGGCAACTACGAGCGGCTGCTGGCCAACGACACGATCACCGGCTCCCTCCTGAACACCTTCGCGATCGCGGTACCGGCCACCCTGCTCGTGCTGGTCCTGGGCGCGTTCGCCGGATACGCCTTCGCCTGGCTGGAGTTCCCCGGCCGGGACTGGCTCTTCCTCCTCGTCATCGGGCTGCTCGTCGTCCCCGTACAGGTGGCGCTGATCCCGGTCTCCGAACTCTTCGGCTCCATCGGGCTGTTCGAGACCACGGCGGGCGTGGTCCTCTTCCACACCGCCTTCGGACTGCCCTTCGCCGTCTTCCTGCTGCGCAACTTCTTCGCGGAGATCCCGCGCGAGCTGCTGGAGGCTGCCCGCCTCGACGGGGCGGGTGAACTGCGGCTGTTCGCGCGGGTGGTGCTGCCGCTGGGCGGTCCGGCGATCGCCTCGCTCGGCATCTTCCAGTTCCTGTGGGTGTGGAACGACATGCTCGTGGCGCTGGTCTTCGCGGACTCCGCCAACCCGCCGATCACGGTCGCGCTCCAGCAGCAGGTACGGCAGTTCGGGAACAACATCGACGTGCTGGCGCCCGGCGCGTTCCTGTCGATGGTGGTGCCGCTCGTCGTCTTCTTCGCCTTCCAGCGGCAGTTCGTCTCGGGGGTGATGGCCGGCGCGATCAAGTGACGCGCCCCGACTGCCCCGATCGACGTGCGCCGGTCGGCGTGCCGCGATCGACGTGCCCCGTCCGACGTGCGCTGTTGACGCTGCGTAACCCGATTGCCACACGCTGCGTAACCCGAACACCACGCCGGGGGTTCCTGGGCAATATGCCCGCGCCGACCCCTGGATGTGCCGTGCCCCGGTTCAGCGTCATCGTGCCCGCGTACAAGGTCCAGGCGTACCTCCAGGAGAGTCTGGACTCGGTCCTGACGCAGTCGTACCCGGATCTGGAACTGATCGCGGTCGACGACGCCTCCCCGGACGCCTGCGGTTCGATCATCGACGAGTACGCGGCACGCGACCCCCGGGTGACCGCCGTTCACCTGGCGCACAACCTGGGGCTGGGCCCGGCCCGCAACGCGGGCCTGGCCCGGGCCACCGGCGACTACCTGGTCTTCCTCGACGGAGACGACACCCTCGCCCCCGGCGCCCTCCAGGCCATCACCGACCGGCTGAAGGCCACCGGCTCCCCCGACGTCCTGGTCTACGACTACGCGCGCACCTTCTGGACGGGCGAACTGGTCCGCAACCGCCTCTCCCACCGGCTGTCCGAGGAGGGCCCGGCCAGTTTCCGGCTCGCCGACCGCCCGGCGCTGCTCGCCATGCTGATGGTGGTGTGGAACAAGACCTACCGCCGCGAGTACGTGGAGCGCGAGGGCCTCGCCTTCCCGCCCGGTTTCTACGAGGACACCCCCTGGACCTACCCGGCGCTGCTGGCCGCGGAGTCCGTCGCCGTCCTCGACCGGGTCTGCGTGCACTACCGCCAGCGCCGCACCGGCTCGATCCTGACCACCTCCAGCCGCCACCACCTCGACATCTTCGACCAGTACGACCGGGTCTTCGGCTACCTCTCCGGCCGCCCCGAGCTGGAGCGCTGGCGCCCCGCCGTGCACCGCCGGATGGCCGAGCACTTCTGCGCCCTGTACGCCGACCCGCGCCGCCTCCCGCGCGCCAGCCGGGCCGAGTTCTTCAAGCGGGCCTCGGCCCTGCTGCGCCGCTACCGCACCCAGGGCCACGCCCGTGCGCTGCCCCTCTCGCTGTCCCGGACCGACCGGCTGCGGCACCTGCTCATGCGGCTGGGGGTGCGGCGCACGTACCGGCTGCTGTCGGTGCTGCGCTCGTGCGGCCTGGCCTCCGCCCACGGGACCACCGCGCTGGCCCGGGGCCTGCGCGAGGCCGCCCTGCGCCTGCACTACCGCCTCCAGCGGCTCCTGCCCCTGCGCCGGGACCTGGCGGTCTTCTCCGCGTACTGGCACGGCGGTTACGCCTGCAACCCGGCGGCGATCGAGGCCAAACTGCGGGAGCTCGCGCCGGGGATGCGGACGGCGTGGATCTGCGACCCGGCGCACGCCGCGACCCTCCCCCGGGAGACGACCGCGCTGCGCCCGGGCTCGGCGGCGTACTGGACCGCCCTGGCCAGGGCCTCGTACCTGGTCACGAACGTCAACTTCGACCGCGCCCTGGTCAAGCGGCCGGGCCAGATCCTGCTCCAGACGCAGCACGGCACCCCGCTCAAGCGCGTCGGCCTCGACCTCCAGGACCGCCCGGCGGCCACCCCGACGACGGACTTCGCGGGCCTGCTGCGCGGCGCCGACCAGTGGGACTACCTGCTCTCCGCGAACCGCCATTCCACCCTGGTCTGGGAGAAGGCGGTCCCGTCCGCCTACACCACCCTCGAATACGGCTACCCGCGCAACGACGTCTTCCACCGCACCACCCAGTCCGAGGTCCTGGAGCTGCGCGAACGCCTCGGCATCCCGGCGGGCTCGACGGTGATCCTGTACGCGCCCACGCACCGCGACTACCGGCGCAGCCGGCCGGACCACCTGGACTTCGAGCGGGTCCTGCGGGACCTGGGGCCGCGCTTCACGATCCTTTCCCGCACCCACCTCACGTACGCGGACGCGCCGGCGCCGGCGGACACCCACCCCCGCCTGATCGACGTCTCCTCCCATCCCTCGGTGGAGGAACTCTGCCTGGCGTCGGACGCGTTGGTGACGGACTACTCGTCCCTGATGTTCGACTACGCGGCGCTGGACCGGCCGATCGTGATCCACGCGGACGACTGGGAGGCGTACGAGGCGGCCCGCGGCACCTACTTCGACCTGCGGGCGTGCCCGCCGGGCGCGATCGCCCGGACCCAGGACGAGCTGGTGGACATCTTCACCACGGGCCACTGGCAGGGCTCGCGCTCGGCGCAGCTGCGGGCGGCCTTCCGCTCGCGCTTCTGCTCGTACGACGACGGCCACGCGGCGGAGCGGGTGGTGCGCCGGGTCTTCCTGGGCCAGTCGCAGGACCTGCCCCCGACCGTCCCCCTGGAGGACCGCCGCCCGTGCCCGGCGGCGGCCTCCGGCCCCTCGCCCGACCTCCCGCTGGCCGGACTGAGCCCCTCGCGCTGGCCGTAGGTCAGCCCAGGAAGACGACCGACCGGAGCTTGAGCCGTGCGGTGCCGTAGCCGGTGCGCGGCCGGAGGTGGAACTCGTCCCCCGTGCAGTCGGGCCCGGTGAAGACGATCGCCTCCTCGTCGCTCCGGTTGCGCGGCGACTGCGCCGGCTCGCCGGCGCCGGGGTCGACCACCTCCGGGAGCTCGATGCAGCTGTTGCTGGGCGGGTCCGTCAGCACGACGGCCTGCGGCCGGCCGTCGAGGCCGATGAACGAGTACTGGAACTCACCGCTCGCCGCGGCCGCGGGCGAGGCCGGGATCGCCAGAGTGAGCACGAAGGCGCCGAGGGCGGCGACGGCCGCGTTGCGCACACGCATGCACTGCTCCTTGCACAGGAAGGGAATCGGAAGAGGAGGGCACCAACCTGCCCCCGCCGCCACACTCCCGCGCCCCGCCCCCCACCGAACCACCCGCCCCCGAAGAATCGATCCCCCATCCCCCGAACAGCCCCATCCAGCCCAACTCCAGCCCCGCCGGGCCAACTCCAGCCCCGCCGGCGTTTGAGGCGCGGGGTCCGGGGCGGCGCCCCGGGTCCTTCAGCCCAGCCGCCCCGCAGGGCTCAGGCGGCCCGCAGCCCCGCCACCACCGACCGCGCCAGCTCGTCCAGATACTCACCGGGGACGGAGTCCCGCACCACCACCTGCCGCCAGTACAGCGGCCCGATCGCCAGATCGAGCGCCCGCTCCGGATCGGCCCCCTCCGGCAGCTCCCCCCGCGCGACCGCCTCGCCGACGATGCCCGCGGCAAGCCGCCGCTGCCCCTCCAGCAGCGCCCCCCGCACCGCATCCGCGATCTCCGGATTCCGCGCCGCCTCCACCAGCAGGTCGGGAATCACCGCCGACGCCACCGGATGCCGCAGCACGTGTGACATGACCTCCAGCAGGGCCCGTACGTCCCCGTACAGCGACCCCGTCGCCGGCACCGGCAGCCCGTCCACCGCGAAGGCCCCCACCAGGTCCAGCACCAGGTGCAGTTTCGACTTCCAGCGCCGGTACACCGCGGTCTTGCCGACGCCCGCCCGCCGCGCGATCCCCTCGATGGACATCCGGGAGAAGCCGACCGCGGCCAGTTCCTCCAACACCGACGCCCGGATCGCCTCGGTCACGTCCTCACGCAGGACGGCGGCCCCGGCGGGAGCCCGGCGGGCAGGGGCAGCGGCAGGCGCAGCAGGGGCAGGGGCAGGGGCAGGGGCGGCAGGCTCCGTGGTCATGCACCGAGCATAACTCGACACCGTCACGACGATACGGTTGCGTTCCGACCCTCGCACGCCCTAACCTCGCCGTAGCGACGATACGGCCCCGTCCCATCGCATCGCAGCGAGACGCCCTGACCCCGGCGAAAGCGACTCTTGTGACCACCGCGACCGCACCCCCGCCCGCCGCCCCCGCGAGCCCCTCGGCCCCCTCGGCCCCGTCGACCCCGTCGACCCCCGCGGAACTGGCCGCCGCCCACGGCCTCACCCTCAGCGGCGCCCGCCCCACGCTCCCCCGCTACATCGCGCAGCTCTGGGGCCGCCGCCACTTCGTCACCACCTACGCCACCGCCCGCATGCAGGCGCAGTACAGCAGCGCGAAGCTCGGCCAGGTCTGGCACCTGGTGACCCCGCTGCTCAACGCGGCGGTCTACTACTTCATCTTCGGCATCGTCATGCACGCCAGCCACGGCGTGCCCGACTACCTGCCCTTCCTGATCACCGGCGTCTTCGTCTGGGACTTCATCGGCAGCTCCGTCAACGCCGGCACCCGGGCCGTCCACAGCAACCTCGGCCTGGTCCGCGCCCTGCACTTCCCCCGCGCGAGCCTGCCCATCTCCACCGTCACGCAGCTCTTCCAGCAGCTGCTCGTCACCATGGGCGCCCTGGTCATCCTGCTGCTGGCCTTCGGCCAGACGCCGAGCCCGTCCTGGTTCCTGGCCGCCCCGACCCTCTTCCTGATGGCCGTCTTCGCCGCCGGCTGCGCCATGGTCATGGCCCGCATCGGCAGCAAGAGCCCGGACGTCAGCCAGCTGATGCCGTTCGTCCTGCGCACCTGGATGTACTCCTCGGGCGTCATGTGGTCCATCGACACCATGCTCAAGACGGCAGACCTGCCGCACTGGGTGTCGATGGCGCTCAAGCTCAACCCGGCGGCCGTCTACATCGACCTGATGCGCTTCGCGCTGATCGACAGCTTCCAGGCGCACTCGCTCCCGCACCACGTGTGGCCGATCGCCATCGGCTGGGCGCTGCTCGCCGGTGTCGGCGGATTCATCTACTTCTGGAAGGCCGAGGAGGAGTACGGCCGTGGCTGACACCGCAGTGCAGACCGACACCCGCGTCCCCACCGTGATCGCCGACGAGGTCCACGTGATCTACAAGGTGTACGGATCGGGCACCCGCAAGGGCGGAGCCACCGCCGCACTCAGCCGGATCTTCTCCCGCAAGCCCGCCCCCGGCGTCCGCGAGGTGCACGCGGTCAAGGGCGTCAGCTTCACCGCGTACAAGGGCGAGGCCATCGGCCTCATCGGGTCCAACGGCTCGGGCAAGTCCACCCTCCTCAAGGCCATCGCCGGACTCCAGCCGGTGGCCCGGGGCGCGGTCTACTCCCACGGCCAGCCCTCGCTCCTCGGCGTGAACGCCGCCCTGATGAACGACCTGACGGGCGAACGCAACGTCGTCCTCGGCGGCCTCGCGATGGGCATGAGCCGCGGGCAGGTCAGGGACCGCTACCAGGACATCGTCGACTTCTCCGGCATCAACGAGAAGGGCGACTTCATCTCCCTGCCGATGCGTACGTACTCCTCCGGCATGGGCGCCCGGCTGCGCTTCTCCATCGCCGCCGCCAAGGACCACGACGTCCTGATGATCGACGAGGCCCTGGCCACCGGCGACGCCGCCTTCCAGCGCCGCAGCCAGGCCCGCATCGAAGAACTCCGCGAGCGCGCCGGCACCGTCTTCCTCGTCAGCCACGGCATCAACACGGTCCGCGAGACCTGCGACCGCGCGATCTGGCTGGAGGCCGGTGTGCTCCGCATGGACGGCCCCTCCGACCAGGTCTGCGCCGCGTACGAAGCCTTCACATCAGGCAGAAACTAGCGCTCGGCTCAAAGACCTGGGGCTCCGCCCCAGACCCCGCGCCTCAAACGCCGGCGGGGCTACATTTCAGCCTCGCCGGCGTTTGGGGGGCGGGGGGCCAGGGGGGGGGGCCCCCGTAAAAAAAGCGGCAAAACAGCCTGGCAGGGAAAA